>JAXMMN010000457.1:0-6102 GCA_034366485.1 Bdellovibrionales bacterium | reverse complement strand
AGATGTCCGAGGCGAATCGTTTCAATGGCTGTTGTTCGTGATCCCGAACTAGATGCCGCCGTTGGCATGTCCGCTTGCTTAAATCGACGTGAAAGCGCTCTCACTCTTGCAACCAAAACCGACGACTCAAATGGTTTTGGCAAATAGTCGTCGGCACCTGCGTCGAGACCCTCGACGATATCTTGAGGCTCTGATTTTGCGGTGAGCATGAGAACAGCAACTTCTCCCCGATTGGCTTGCCGACGAAGTTCGCGGCAGAATTCAACTCCGCTAACGCCCGGAAGCATCCAATCAAGCACAACCAAGTCAAACTTGGCGGCGCTATCAGAGCGCGAAACGGCGAAGGCCCCGCGTGCCTCTTCCACTGAGCTAACGGCCGTCACCTTGTGGCCGGCACGCTTTAGGTGAATCGCAATGAGATCCCGAACATCACTTTCATCTTCGACAATTAAAATATTTTGAGAATTGCCGTTTGGAATGGAACTGCTCGTTTGACTAAGATTCATTGCGAATTCCTCCATGTCAGGTCTTTTGTTCTTTTGCAGCGCGCCCGGCTCCATGGCGAACATCTTCCCCTGTGCAAGCAAAGATCACGTCCTCTGCGATATTTGTTGCGTGGTCAGCCATTCGTTCGAGATTGCGAGCAATTAAAATCATGTCCAAAGCCGATTCGATATTTTCTGGATGGGACTTCATATGTTCGACCATTTTAGTGAAAACATTGTTTTTAAACTGGTCCACAGCGTCGTCACTTTCCAAAACCTTTTGCGCGAGTAGGATGTCGTCCTTCATGAATGCATCCAGCGCTTCTCGAACCATGTTTTTAACAAGGCCGGCCATGCTAGGAAGATTCAGTTGGGTCGTCACTTCCCCGTCTTCGCGGTAGTGATTGACGTTGTAACCGATGTTCATCGCCTGGTCGCCCATCCGCTCGAGATCTGTATTAATCTTGATAATTGCCAAGATGAGTCGAAGATCCGCAGCAACCGGAGAGAGCCTCGCAAGAATTTCTAGGCAGATGTTATCGATAGCCATGTTTTCTTGGTTGATACGTCGCTCGATCGCTTTGATCTGTTGGAAAACTTCCTGATCGCGCGTCTGAAGATTGAGCGTCGACTTTTCGATCGCCTGTTCGACGAGTCCACCCATCGCGAGAATTCGATTTTTAAGTTCCCGAAGTTCGGTTTCAAATTGACGCTGCATAGTCCCCCTTAACCGAAGCGTCCAGTGATGTACTGCTCGGTCCGAATGTCTTTTGGCTTTGTGAAAATGCGGCTGGTTGGCCCCAGCTCGACAAGCTCACCCATGAGAAAGAAGGCCGTTTGATTCGAAATTCGCGCGGCCTGTTGCATATTATGCGTGACGATCACGACGGTCACGTCGTTTCGAAGCCGCATCACAAGCTCTTCGATTCTCGCTGTTGAAATTGGATCCAAAGCGGAGGTCGGTTCGTCCATCAGTAGGATCTGCGGCCTTACGGCCAACGCTCGCGCGATACAAAGTCGCTGCTGCTGCCCGCCAGAAAGCGAGGTCCCAGGTTTCTTAAGTTTATCTTTTACTTCGTCCCAGAGTGCCGCTTGAACCAATGACATCTCAACGACCTCCTCCAAGACGTTGCGCCGAACGACTTGAGCCAAACGAAGGCCTGAGGCGACATTTTCAAAAATGGAGAGTCCTGGAAAGGGATTGGGCTTTTGAAAGACCATCCCAATTCGACGCCGTACCGAAACAGGGTCAACACCGTTAGCATAAATGTTTTCCTGGGCACCGTTTTTCGCCAGCCCCTCGATAAAGACATCACCGCTGACTTTCGCGCCTTCGCCCTCTTCATGAAGGCGATTTAGACAACGAATGAATGTCGATTTCCCGCATCCGCTAGGACCGATCAAGGCAAACACGTCGTTTTTCACGACAGACAGGGAGATTTCTTTAACGACATGATGATCTCCAAACCACGCGGAAAGCTTGTCTGTCGCGAGCGCCAGTTTTGGTTCCATAATTCAACTCCCTACTGCCTACGAACGAGAAATCGCGTGAAGAGATTCAAACAAAAAACAACAAAGACCAAAACAAGTGCGCCGGTCCACGCAAGCTGACGCCAAGTTTCATCGTGGCTAGTCGCATAGGTGTAAATTTGCACCGGAAGACTTGCCGTTGGACTTGAAAGACCACGAAATCCGTAGGAATTGGAAAACGCGGTGAACAACAGCGGTGCCGTTTCACCAGACACGCGCGCCGACGCGAGCAGCACTCCCGTCACAACACCCGATCGCACTCCCGGGATGATAAGGCGAATCAAAACTTTCCAGCGAGGAATTCCCAAGGCGAGTCCTGCCTCGTGAATCGACCGCGGTACTAACTTTAAAATCTCTTCTGTCGACCGAGCAACAATCGGAACCATGACAATTGAAAGAGCAAACCCACCTGCCCAAGCCGAATAACCCTTCATTGGCACCACGACAAGCGCGTAGGCAAAAAGCCCGATCACGATGGACGGTACACTCGTCAAGAGATCGACGGACACTCGAAGCACTCTTGCAGTGAAGGTTTTTTTAAGTTCAGACAAGGCCATCCCGCAAATCAGTCCAAGCGGGACACCGATCATGGAGGCAATTGCCATTAAAACTAAACTTCCAGAAATGGCGTTCGCCATACCTCCGCCGGTTTCACCGACAGGCTTTGGAATTTCCGTGAAGAATTCAATGCTGAGGCCGCTCCAACCGCGAATAAGCAGATACGAGAAAATAAAAAATAGCGGTGCAATCGCCATAAAGGCTAGCGCACAAACGGAGGCCAAAGAAAAATAGTTCACGATGCGGCGTTTGCGATCGCGAATTGAAAGCTCAAACATTTTTGCCACCTTCAAGATATCGAACCAAAAGGCGGGCACCAAAATTAACGATCAACGATATTAAAAACAAAGAGAGCCCAACGAACGCGAGACTGCTTAAATGCAGACCGTCGGCCTCGTTGTACTCGTTGGCGATAACGGAGGCCATTGTCTGTGCGGGTTCAAATAGCGACGTAGGAATCACGTTGCGATTGCCGATGACCATCGTCACCGCCATTGTTTCTCCAATAGCTCGACCGAGCCCCAAGATGACCGCACCAATCAATCCGGCACGCGCCGTTCGGAGCAACGCAAGACGAATCATCTCCCAGCGCGTAGCCCCTAGCCCCAAGGCGCCCTCTCGAACGCTGTCGTGAACAGTGAGTAGCACTTCTCTCGAAAGCGCTGTGATCGTCGGGGTAATCATAATCGCCAAGATGACACCCGACGTAAGAAGTCCCAAGCCTAGCGGCGGGCCATCAAAAATTCCATGAAAGATGGCCATCATTTTTTCAGAGAGAGCTACAAACGTCACCGTTGTAAAACCGAAGAGATCACCGATTAGAAAAAATGGGTACAGAATGGCTGTCGCTATGTGAGCGCAGGCCGACGCAAAGTACGTGTCAGGTCCAATCCACTTTGCGAGGAACGGTTGAACATCATCTCGCATGATTGGCGCTAAGACAAAAACACCCCATAGACCATAAACAACGGACGGAATTGCAGCCAAAAGCTCGACCAAGAAAGCCACGACTTTCGCCACTTTTCGAGGCGCGATTTCTCGCAAAAAAATCGCGGTACCGATTGAAACGGGAGCAGAAATCAAGACGGCGATTGCACTGGATGCGAGAGTGCCTGCAATGAATGGTGCCGCACCAAAAACTTCCATGGGCGGGTTCCAATCCGTTTCGGACCAGAAGCCCACGCCAATTGTACTCATCGCTTCCCAGGAAAGTCTGGTGATAAAGATGAGCATTCCCGCGAAGAGCGCGATGGTGAGCCAGGCCGCCAATCGCAGGAGGAAACCAAACAATCGGTCTCCGCGATTACGGCCAGATTTGAGTCTCTCGTTCATGGTTAGGAAAGGTACCAGCGCCTACCTGCAAGTTTGTGTCAGGATTGTGTCAGGATATCCCAATTGCCTTGAGACCTTGCACCACAATCACTGCCAAAACGTAGGCCGCGACATTCATGACGACCAGTTGGCGAATTGCGAAGCCAAGAGAGCCTGATTCTTTGATCGCAACTGCAAATGTTGAAAGACATTGCAGCGCAATCACAAAAAACACCAGCAATCCGGCAATGGAGGCCGTCGTAAAGAGTGCCTCCCCGTGTCGGTTTTTCGCATTCTTCATTTCCCCGAGAAGTCCATCCTGCATTCTCGACTCATCCTCGTCGGTCACGTGAAAGATCACGGCCATGGTCGCGACAAAAACTTCCCTCGCTGCAAACGCCGAAATCAACCCCAATCCCGTTCGCCAGTCTCCGCCCATGGGCTCAAAAACGGGCGTCATGTACTTTCCAAGCTTTCCCGCGTAGCTATGCTCCAAACGATCGACAGGATCCTGGGTTTGGTAGTGAGGAAACGTGGTCCCGGCCCAAATAAGAACGGACAGCAGTAAAATCACCGGGCCGGTTCGCTTTATATAGGACCCAGTGCGAAGCCAAGCTTGATGAAGAACCATCCTCGGTCTCGGACGCCGGTAAAGCGGAAGTTCCAAAAGTAAAAAGGACTTTTCTTTGGCCATGTCCCCGCCTTTTCGGCGAATCATCCACGACAAAACGCCGGCCGCAATCACACCAGCAACAACGCTCGAGAGGTAAAGTCCCGTCAAAACGAAGCCCGCTGTCCACGCATCCCCGGCAAAAAGGAAGGCCAAAAGTAACGCATAGACCGGAAGCCTTGCCGAGCAGCTCATCAGCGGAATCACAAACAGCGCCACGAGACGTTCAGATCTCGAGTTGATGGTACGTGTCGCCAACATAGCAGGAACGGCGCACGCAAAACCTGACAAAAGTGGAACGAAGGAGCGCCCGCCCAAGCCCACTTTTTTCAATGGCTGGTCGACGATCGAAGCCGCTCTGGCCAAATACCCGCTATCCTCGAGAATAACCAAACCAAGAAAGAGAATGAAAATCTGTGGAACAAACACCATGACGGCACCAGCTCCGGCGAAAATTCCGTCCGTCAGCAGTCGAACCAAAACACTTTCTGGATCCACCCAAGACAAGCCAAGAATCCACTGGGCGGGCCACTGAAATGCGAGTTCAAAAAGATCCATGAACGGAGCTGCGATCCAAAATACCAAGGTAAAAATGCCAGCCATGATACTCGCAAACAAGAATGGGCCGGCAATGGGATGCAGAGCCAATCGATCAATTTTTCTCGTTCTTGCGCGAAGATCCGAATGCGGATTTTTCTTTCCAACGACGACGAGGTTTTTGAGGCGTTGAGATTCGCGAAGATCGTTTACGATATCAAAATCTGGCAACGGTGTTTGATCAATAGAGGATTGATTCGAAGACGATTTTTTTGCAGGAGGATTTCCGTGAATTTCAACGATGGCTGATACCAGCAGAAGTTCGGGGGCCATTTTTTCTTCCCACGGAACGGAAATCACTGGCAAACCAAGCTCCTTGGAAAGCCTTACGAGATCGACGGACTCACCCGATTTCTTCAAAATATCGAGCATCGTGATCGCGATAATGACCGGGACATGCTTTGTCTCGCCAAATTTTTTAAGCTGAAGCGCGAGAGCGAGTTGCCTTGAAAGCTGAGTCGCATCGATGACCGCGACGATGATTTCCACTCCGTCATCGGGGTCTTGACCGCTTTTGTGCACACCGTTCTCACAAAGCGCGCGCACGGTGACGGCTTCATCTGGAGATCTTGGTACAAGCGAATAGACTCCAGGCGTATCGATGACTGTGATCGATGGATTGTCGATCAATCGCCCTTTATGTAAATCAACCGTTGAGCCAGGGTAGTTCACCGTTTTCGCCGACAAACCTGTCAGCCGATTAAACAACGTGGTTTTTCCTGAATTTGGCGAACCAACGAGTATCAAGCTCATTGGTCCTCCGATAGAGTCGTCCGTACTAAGATGAAGGACGCCTCCTCTGAACGAAGAGCTAAAACAGTTTCGCGAACTTCTACAAACAACGGTTCGCCGAGCGGCGCATGCCCGAGAATGGAGATTGGTTCACCCTCTTGGAAACCGAGGTCGCCAAGACGACCGATGAGCTGACTTGCAGATTGATCCGCTTTAAGC
>JAXMMN010000456.1:0-6384 GCA_034366485.1 Bdellovibrionales bacterium | reverse complement strand
TTTCTTGATCAGCTAGCCGACGGCCCAAGTGCGAAGAAAAATACTGCAACGATGGAGAAGAGTATCGAATACCCTCTGCGATTTTATCCAACTCGCCCAAAATGGGGTCGACCTGAGCGGAGTGAAATCCCACCCCCTCAGAAGTTCCTTTCAAGATCCGTGTCTTAATGCCCAGAGAATTTAATCTTTCAACGGCCAAAGAGAGGTCATTGTGCTTACCAACGATTGTTACCAACTGAGGTGCATTCGTTGCGGCGATTTCGACCTTCAAACTATTTTCTGCGATAATCTTCTTCAAATTTTCTGCAGTCGTAAATGAAGTCGCCATACTCGCGTCTAGAGTGAGCTTTTCGATAAGCAGTGCGCGTTTCATCGCCAGGTTCAATGCGTCCTCAGGACTCAGCATTCCGGCGGTTGCCGCCGCGACAAATTCTCCACCACTGTGTCCTATCACATGAGTGGGTACGATCCCCCAGCGCTTTAGCATTTCAACAAGACCGATCTGTAGACTAGAAACGGCGGCTTGAGTGTGCCGCACTCTGAGAAGCGACTCTTCTTCGGTGACCAATTCTTGAAAGCTGAGATTTAAAAGCTTTTTCGTTAAGAGGTCCGTCTTTGCCACAGATTCACGAAACACCGAATTGCTTGCGAGCAAAGTCTGCGCAAGGCCCTTACCCGCCCCACCTTGACCAGTGAAACAAAACGCGAGTTTTGTGGGACGCCCCGATGCACTGATTTGAACTTTACCGGTTGAGAAACTTTCAAGTTGGCGCAATAGATCGGCGCGATCAGTAAATACAATGGCCTGACGATATGCAAAGTGAGTGCGGTAGAGATTGGCCGTGTGGCAGAGATCAGCAAGATCGAGTGACAAATTTTTCTCGACCGCACGGTGATACTTTTGAGCAAGACCTCTCAGAGCCGTGTCGGACTTCGCGGAAAGGCAAAGTATGTGGTGCGATCTTTCGCTGACTGATTGCGCAGCCATCGAACTTTCGTCGACGGACTTAGCTTCGTACTTTTGTACGATGACATGCGCGTTGGTTCCAGTAATTCCGAAGGAGCTAACCGCGGCAACGGGATTTGCTTTTTTCCAAGCTGTCGGCACAAGCGGCACGCTCAAGACGCTCTCAGACCAAGCAAACTTCGGATTCGGCTTTTTAAAGCCAATCTGTGGAGGGATCGTTGAATTTTCAAAAGATGCCAAGATTTTCATGAGTCCGGAAATTCCCGCGCCGCCTTCGGTATGGCCAATATTGGCTTTCACAGAACCGATGTACAGTGGCTCTTTTCGTTTTTTAGGATCGGCCTGATAGGCCTCACTAATCGAATAAAGTTCAATTGCGTCACCAAGCGCAGTACCTGTTCCGTGAGCTTCGACATAGTCAACCTGATCGGGACTCATACCAGCACTTCGCAATGCCGTCTTGATGACTTTCACTTGCGCTTTTCCGCTTGGCGCACCGACATTAGAACTCTTCGCATCGTGATTGACGGCTGACCCTTTAATGACTCCTAAAATTCGGTTTCCATCGCGCTCAGCATCCTCCAAACGTTTAACAAGAACAACGGCACCACCTTCAGACCTCACGGTCCCGTTTGCAGAAGCGTCGAAAGTCTTGCAAGTGCTGTCAGGCGCTAGAATACCCATCATCGAAAGCGACTGAGAGTTAGTGGGCGTGAGCATCATGCCCAAGCCACCAACGATGACGACATCCGAATCACCAGCTCGCAGCGATTGGCAGGCCAAATGTAAAGCGACGAGACTTGAAGAGCACGCCGTATCAAGCACAAAGGTAGGTCCGCTTAAATTTAACCAATGAGCCAATCTCCCGGCAATGAAAGGCGGCATGTAGCCGACCGTATAGTCGGGTCGATACTTTCCCGACTGGTAGGCCAACGCACAAAAGTCGTAAGAAGAAATACCAATCATGACACCGGTCGAGTTCTTTTCTAGCTCTCTAGGGTCAAGCATTGCATTTTCAATTGCTTCCCAGGCCATTTGTTGAATCACACGCTGCTGAGGATCCATCGCCTTTGCTTCGTTCAAAGAGAGATCAAAAAACTTGGGATCGTGATAGCGGTAGCCATTTATAAAGCCACCTTTTGCTTGACCGATTTTCCCCTCAACAAATGGGCGCGGATCAAAGTACTGATCCGAATTCCAACGATCACTCGGAACTTCACCGATGCAATCGACCTTTTCGATGACTCGACTCCAGAGATCTTGAATGCTGTTAATTTCACCGGGAAGACGGCAGGCCGTTCCGATGATCGCGATGTCACCGCCAAACGACGCGCCGATTGTCGGCGGTGTGCTTAAAGCTTCTTCTGTCGCAGGATCATCGGCCAGCAGGTGATCAACAACTTCGTTAAGAGTTGGAAAGTTGAAAATCAAAGTCTCCGGAACTTTTCGGCCAAGCAAATCCTGAACAGCAATCGCAAATTCGACAGCCGCAAGAGAATCGAATCCCGATTGCATCAGTGGGGCTTCTGGTGCGAGATTCTCGACCTTCAGGCGGTGTGCGATTTCGATCAGCTTTTGCTGCAATTCTTCGCGTTTTTGTGCGCGTGTTTTTTTAGTTCCCGAGGCCCCGCTCGCGCTGTCTTCCGCGGGCCCAGTACCCTGCCTCAATAAAGTAATATCGATTTTGTTCGTTGGCGTACGCGGAAGCGCGTCTAAAAAAATAAATTGCCGTGGGACTTCGTAGCGAGCGAGTTGTTTTGCGCAAAGTTCTTTTAGTTCCGAACTTGTAAGCGACTGATCCTTTTTAAAGCTGACGTAGGCAACCACCCGCTCGCCCAAGATTTCGTCCGCAAGTCCGACAACGGCGCACTCCTTAATTGCCGGAATCGCTTCTAAAACAGTCTCGATCGTTCGGGGGAAAATCTTTACTCCCCCTTGAATAATCATAAGTTTGGATCGGCCGCTGAGGAAAAGATTGCCGTTTTCATCCATATAGCCGAGGTCGCCCGAATACAGCCAACCGTTTTGAAATGACTTTTTTGTTTCATCTTCTAAATTCAAATAGCCCGGCGAAACGTTGTCTCCATGAATGCAGACTTCTCCGATTTCCATTTTCGGTAGAACTTTACCTGCGGCGTCCCGGATTTCGATTTTCACGCCCGGTAGTGCTCGACCTACCGAATTTGGCGCGTAGGTGTCGTCACATAGACCCGCCGTCGCGACACACGCTGTTTCCGTCAAGCCATACATGATGCCGAATTTTCCAGGCAGCATATCTTTTAAAAGCAGAACCCGCTCGTGACTGATTGGTGCGGCTCCCGTCGCCCAGTACTTCATGCTGCTAATGTCATACTTTTCGAGATGTGGATATTCCAACATCGCTGCGTAGACAGTTGGCGGTCCGTAAAAGTAGGCCTGAATTTTGTGGCGCTGGATGAGGCCCAGCATATCTTCAAGTTCCAAAACATCTTGAAGAATAAACGTGCTTCCATTGGCCATGTTGAGAGTCAAGGCGACCGTTCCCGCCGTATGTCCGAGAGGAGTATTGAAGAGCACGCGAATCGCCTGCGTCTGCGGAGAAAGAAAATCAGGATCGCCATACTGCTCATGCATCAGGTGAAATTTCTCAATTTCACAGACAAGATTTTTCTGGGTCTGAACAATCCCCTTGGGCTTGCCAGTACTGCCGCTGGAAAACAATATAAGCGCTGGATCTTCAGGCAAAGACGGCGAGTTCCAGTCGACTTCTGCTTTCGGCAATTTCAAAGCGGTGAGATCGATGCAGTTTTCCCTCGCACCCTGAAGAGTCACGACACGCTTTACCTTAGGGAGTCCTTGCAGATCATCCTTAATGCGGTCCCAGACCTCTGCAGAAACGAAGAAAACTTCACTCTCCGTCATTTCTAGAATTTCACGAATCTGTGCGCCAGATAGCTTATGATTGATTGGGCAAATCGTGGCTCCAACGAACCAAGCACCAGGAAACACGGCAAAGGCCTCAGGACAAAGCTTCGTACAAATTGCAACTTTGCTTAATCGCTTAACCCCGTTTGTGCGGAGGTAGATCGCGATAGAATTGGTGAGATTCGCGATCTCCTTGTTCGAGTAGTTTCGATCATCATAGATGAACTGAGTGTACTCACCAAAGCTGCGTACGTTGTGAAGTTGGACTTCACTCATGTTCTTCATTTGCGAAAAATTAGGACGCTTTTTCATTACAAAAAGGTATCACTTCAGCGAATGGTCGATAAGCGAGTTCTAATAACCAATTTGCTACAAGACTTTCGTCTTGAGAGACGGCGATTGCCATTGTTAAAAAATGCACTCAACCTACCTATGACAATTAGAAACCCGAAGGGCTGGCCATGTTTAAAAAAGTTTTCAACGTTGATACTCGATCACTTGGAATTTTTCGTATTCTCTTTGGAACCCTGTTTCTCATCGACATCTTAGATCGCCTACAAAACTTCCGCGCTCACTTCACAGATTTTGGTGTGCTTCCGATCGAATTCTCCCGGCAGATCGTCACTCGCGGCCAAAACGGGTTTGACGTTGTGGAGAGTGCAATTCGATCTCTCAACATGGTATCCGGCAGTTCTCTCTGGCAAATTCTGGTATTCAGTTTGTTCATTGGCGCAGCCATTTGTTTTATAATTGGGTACAAAACTCGTTGGGCAAATCTTGGCTGCTGGATTGCTAGTATTTCTATCGCAAATGCGTCAGTTCTAATGATTTATCCTGCCGACTATCTCTTCACCTCAGGCTTTCTTGCCTCCTTGTTTTTGCCCCTCGGTGCTAGCTTTTCCATGGACTCAACCGTCCGCAATCAAACGTCGGCCGTCGCAACTCGCGTCAGCGGATGGGCGACAACCCCCATGTTTTTCATGCTCTTCTTTTTTATGTTCACAGCAGGAATCTGCAAAAGAGATGATTCGTGGTTTGACGGCACAGCTGTCAAAAACGTCATGATGAACTCTCAGTACGCAACGCCCTTGCGCGAATTCCTACTGCCTTTTGACGGATTTATGTCGCTGATGACCTACATGACACTCGTGATTGAAATCGGTGGGCCATTTCTAATGTTTTTAACGCTTTGGGGCGGCCGAGTTCGCGCCTTTGGAACTGTTGCCAAGATCGGCTTTCTTCTTTCCGTTCGCCTGTTTGTACATAGCCAGAATCTTTCCTTCGTCCTTGCGGCTGCGTTTGTCGCCATGCTGCCAACGGCATTCTGGAATTTTCTCATTCAAAGATTCGATAAACTTAAGGATAAGATTCCAAGCACGCTGGATTCTGAAGTCGTTGTCACTGGTTGGAAAAAGAATGCCGTCATGGCTTGCGCGATCGCCTTTCTCATCATGACTTTTACCTTAGAATGGAATCGCGCAAACAAAATGAAGTATCCGCTTGGCGAGATTCCAATCCCTTCCTTTCTTCAACCGCTCATCTCGGTCGCCCGCCTTGAAAACAACAATTTTCTCTTTGCATCGACAAGAAAACTTCAAGATGGCTGGGTCGTGGTACAAGCGAAAACGAAGGCTGGCCGCACTGTAGATCTGGTTTCCGGGCAACCAAATGACCTTTCCTTTGATTCAAGAAACGACATCGCAAGTCTCGACCTTCGATGGCGTCGCTATTACTACTATACGTTTTTAACTCGAATTTCTGACAAGAAGCCGATTGCCCAACTTAGACATCTCTACGCTCAATACTATTGCAGAAAGTGGTCGGAAGAGAATCCCACCGATCCTATCGAAGACGAAGTCGAAGTGATCCGTATGGACTTTGTAACGAAAGAAGGAGAGTTGATTGCGTCCGACGGCAAAGAGTCTTGGCGTCAGTCGTTTTCTTGCCAAGCAGCTGTTACACTTGCAGCAACACAGCCTTCGCCGTAACTTTAAGCGGCGCCAGAGGTTCTTGAATCCTTTAAAAGGGAAACCTGCTCGTGGACCCTATCCACTATTTCTCTCGCGGTTTTCGGAACGATACCTTTGTCAATTCCGTTAGCCGCTTCACGGCAGCCAAGCTTTACCAAGCTAGAACGAAAGACCTTTTTTATCGATTGATCGTCGAGTCCAAACTCATTTAACAAGTCGTCCGGCCAAACTTCTGATGTATCAATTTGATATAGTTCATACATCTGATCGAGAACCACTTTGATAACTTGTGACTTCATCATGTCTTTGTATCGGCGAAACCGAGCTAGACTTAAGTCAAATCTAGCCAAGTGGCTTATTATACACCCTTTACTTCGGAAGCTATTGAACAAGTGCAGGCTTTAACTTTAGCATCATTAAGATGGGCGCCGGTTTAAAATTCTCAACAGTCGACAAGCCCGATGGATTCGAGGTCCGCCTTGAGGGTGCCATCGACGAAGACTCTGGCTTTGAACGAATTGTCCTTCCTAAGGGAAAGCCCGT
>JAXMMN010000455.1:0-2105 GCA_034366485.1 Bdellovibrionales bacterium | reverse complement strand
TTTGGGTAAATAGTCGATTAGCCGCACCTCAAGGTGCGCGGGAAGAAAGGAGGCGCGCAAATGGAAAAGAGAATCGATATGCAGGCTCGCCTCCAGGCGCTTAAAAAACTTCTCGTGAAAGAAGACGCCAGTACTCAAGATGAACTTCGCGAGGAACTTGAGAAGCTCGATTACGAAGTGAATCAGTCGACGATCTCACGAGACCTTCGAAAGCTTGGCGCGATCAAAGTTATCGATCCAACTGGGCGAACTGTGTATCGCCTCGCAGAAGAGGTTGCCCCTCTTCGCACGCCTCAAGGTCTTGGCTCGCTGATCACAGATATCCAACACAATGGAATGATGGTTGTTGTTCATACGACACCGGGGTCGGCATCGTTAGCTGCGCGGTCGATCGATCATAATCGTTTGGCTCTTGGTGTGATCGGCACAATTGCCGGCGACGACACGGTCTTCGTTTGCCCAAAGCAGACCAAGGACCTCGATGCAACCGTCAAAAAAATCGAGCGCCTTCTCAGCGGTGCTGATCAGGCGTAGCCCATGACTACTTTTTCGAATCGCTTGCAGAAGCGCGTGCGGGTGTCGGCTGCTTCAGCGCCAGAACTTTAATTTGCGCGCCTGGCTGAATCTTTTGATCCATTAGGTACTTCACAACTGCAACGGACACGTTGTCGCCAACTGACACCACTGTGGCTTCAGCGACTGGCGTCGTTGTCAGCGGGATCTTGTACTTGAGGCGCGTGTAGCAAGCGGCACCTTCCCAAGCGTAGTGGAGGTTTGTGACATTGAACGTGTCGCCGACTTGGACACCTGCGCGGTAACCGCCGCGGAAAGCGATGTGTGTATCGTTATTCACGATCTCTGGATCATAGATCACGCGGGATTCCCAAACTTCGTTCCAATCCCGATTCACCGATAGCAATACTTTGTAGCGATCGACAATCGCATCAAGTCCTACGTCCATCGCGTTGCGAATGACGTCCGTGATGGGTGTGTTAAAAAAGAAGTTGAGGCCGACCGGAACGCCTGGAACGAAGTCGATTCCAAACGCCACGCGCGACTGATGAGCGACGCCGTCGCCGATCGTGATCGCTTGTTGTGATAGGGGATCGTCGGTACGAAGTCCAATTTCAAGACGGCTTTGTTCGAAGTTAATTCTTCCGCCAACGCCGCCTGCGACATCGCCACCCGAGTTGTAGCCGATTCCAATGCCGCCACCTCCAGTGGCTTCAAAAGAAATCACTTCGCCGCCAAGAAGTGCTTGCGGCAAATCATAAAGACAAGCGGGAAGCTTAGTAACTGCGGATGCCGTAGCTTTGCCTTCCACAACTTCGCGCTCTTTCATTTCGCCAGAAAGAAGCGAAGCGCCCTCGATGCGAGTCGATTTAAGAAGACCATACTGATCGAGAACGGAAACATCTTTTCCTGAAACTAAGCCACTTGGCGCCGCTTCGCCGCTTGATGCGTCGTCCGCTTTCATTGTTTTGAAAGAGCCGCCAGAACTGAGAAGACCAAGCGACGACGGAACTGGGTTGCCGATGACAAAGTGATCGTGGTTGATGACCTGTCGATAGAACAATGAGTTCGCAACATAAGGGAAATCGACCGACTCTCCGTTCGGGAGTCGAACCATGCGACCTTTGAGAGCGCCGATTTCGATATCCATCTTCAGAACACGTGCTGACTCGGGCTTCTCTTCGCAGCCCTCGTTACCCATCGATAGTCCTGCAATCATCACCAATGGGATGAGTGCTTTGATCCCGAGGGAAGTCTGTCGAGTCTGTTCGTTCGATGTACGAGTCATCGTTCTTACTCCTTTGGTCGCAAGATGTATGTCTTGCCACGAGCTACCTATCGGACCTCCGTCGCAAGACTAAAATCTCTTTCGGTGGTCTGGGAACCTCGCGTTCGGTCTAGGTATTTTGATTTCTGCTTCGAAGTGAGGCGAGCTAAGTAGTTGGAAGTATTTGATATCGTAGAAAACAACAGAATCGCCAGGCGAAAGTCCTGAAAAGACTTTCTGCAGAACTCCACGAGAGTGTGTGGAGTCTAGTCAGTTTTCTGAAAATCATTTGGAGTAAGAAATGAAACTTTCCTGAAATCCAGAC
>JAXMMN010000454.1:0-2913 GCA_034366485.1 Bdellovibrionales bacterium | reverse complement strand
GAGTCCAAAACCGAGACCACCTCCTTGCTGTTTGACGACTTGGCTTGCGGATAGCTCGCGATTTGACCGTGAGCTATAGCTTCCGGTCGCTGAATAGCCCGAGATATTAGAGACGTAAAAATCGCCTGACTCCGCCGCTCTTGGATTCTGATGAGAACTTGTTGTAGTCAGAGAAGTGCTCTCGTCGATCGACGTCGAGGCAGGCATGGTTTTTTTATCAGGCTGTGGAATCAGCAAAATCAAAAGCAGTGCTGCGCCGCCAAGCGCGAATAGTAGTCCTTTGATCTTGGCCAGATCAAATCTGCGGATTTTTCCAAGCGGAGCATCCTTAGTCATAAAATAGCGGTCGATTCTTCCGAGATTCATCTCCACCTCACATGTTCGGAGTTAGTAACTGAATTCCTTGCTTGTTTCTGCCTTCCGAAACTTTCAGCCATATTTTTTGACTTCGTTGAACGGCACTTCGGCGAATCAGGATCATGCCGTTTAGAAGCTCGCCGCGTTTTAAGAGAATTCGATCAAGATAGATGCTTTCGATTGAGATGGAGCGGTCGCCCTGAATTATTTCGAAGTCGCCAGGTTCGAAACTCCTTTGTCGATCCATTGATTTCACATCGAAGGAAAAGATTAAAACTGAATTGGACTGCGTCGAGGCGACGGACTTCAAACTTAGCGTCAGTCCATTTTTAGATAGCTGCGAATTGCTTAGCCTGGTTTGCAGTGCTGTCGATCCGGGCGCAAGGTCTTCGGATTTACGCTTGATTCGAAGAACGTAGTCGGGTTCCAAACCGCGCACGGCTGAAATTCGAAAATTGAACTTACCAGCTTGGGTGACGACGAACAGATTTGTCGCAACTCCGCTCATCAAGGGTTTGATGGCAATCGCGTCGCCGATGTATTCCACTTTGAAAGAGTCCTGGTCTCCGACGATCACTTGTGAGGGTCGAGTTTCGAACTGCAACAAAGTCGAGAAGCCTATGCCGACTTTGACTGCCGCAACTTCATTTTCGGAGATCAGCAAAGTTCGGATTCCGGCTGCATGGCTTACCGAACTGACGGAGAGAAAGAACACGGTAAATAAGCGGGCGAAGTTTGATTTATTTCACCTCCTTGCTTAGATCGATCAGTTGTTCCGATGTGATGTACACGCCTTCGGGATTTTGTTCGGTTCTTTCGCCGAGCCGGAGGGTTAGGTTGAATGACAGCGCATTCACCGCGCGGAACCCGTCGACCGTAAGGATGCGATCTCCAGACACCGAAGCCGTTTCTTTTGCGAGATCGACTTCGATCTTTGATACATAAAATTTCTGAGATATCTTTTTGTCCTGGGCGATTCTGATTTGCGCTTCGTTGGCCGAGAGAAACGACTTTCGAAATGATTCATCGATGAACCGCGAGGCTTTGCCGATGGAGCCTCTCACGTCGCTCGCATTCCAGCTATGACGACTTTGCAGGTAAGAGGTCACAACTCTCGTCGCTTCTGCGACTAAGTACTCTTTTGGCGGAGGGTTGTTGCGAAGCATCCCAGATTCGACAGACGATACTGCGAAAAGAGCAGGGGACTTGGTTGCTAAGTATACCAACGATATAGCGCAGATCGAGTTTGCAAACCCGAAGACGAGCAGCAGGAGTTTGAGGATCTGATTTTGCGCCTTTTCGTTGCCCCAGACTTCAAACCACGCTCGTTTTGCTTTTCTGATCAATTACGACTCCCTTTTTGGTTTCGAATTCAAAGCCTTGATTCCGCGTTCAATGTCTTTTCGCTGTGCCCGGTCCTGAAGTGCGTTTTGGTAGTGATTTGCAATGCCCCGACTGGTGTTAAGAGCACTGCGACCGGCCTTCATTGCGGAAAAGGCTTTCGCCGGTGTCGCGAAAATCGCGCCCGCTGTTACTGGTCCAAGACTGCTTGCGAAGGAGGAGAAACCACTGCCGACTAGAGATCTGACAACTAACGGAGTTCCGAGCATCGCGATCGCGATGACGAAGTTGAGGATGATGACCGTGAGGTACCCACCCGATGATGCGTAGGCACTTCCGAAAGGTAAAGCGGCTAGCATCGCCGACAAAACCGCCCAGACGACCTTCCAGCTCGCGACTTCAATGAGACTCTTAAATAAATTTAAAGTGATTTTCGGTGAGAACAAATGAAAGAGCAAAACGATCGGTGCAATCAACGATAGGAAGACCCAGCTGAAATTATAGACCGCGACCATGATGAACCGCGAGAAGTAGAGAATGACGTAAGAAAGAAAAGTAAGCGTGGCGACAAAGAGGTCGTTGAATCCGATGAGCAGAGACATCGACGATACGGTGTATGAGCGCGTCTTTTCTCCCGCCATCTGCATAAACATCTCGAGCCCTTGCATGTCAGATATTTTGTCGGCGAGTCCGCTCGTCACAAAGAGAATGGTATCCGTAATTTCCTGAAATCCCGCGAGAAGTAACGTCGAGATGAAAGCGCGTTTTACGGCCTCGAGAAAGTCCGGTCCACCCGTCGGTGTCTTGAGCCAAGTAACGGCGAGGGAAAGGCAAAAGAATATTGGAAGCATGAGGTAGTAGGTGCTTCGCATTTCTGCGTGAAGCTTTTGGGCCAGTGCGCCCAGCAGTTCGAAATTTTCCATGTGATTCTCCGGATTGGCGAATCAGAGGGAATTCATAGATGTCGCTGTTACTTGTTTAGGCTCGGTAGTTCATAGTTTGGTTTGAGCTGGCCGAAGGCGTCTGAAATCCCTTCGTACTGTGACTTGAACTGCTCGGCGTCGAGTTTTCCGCGACGATTTTGAAGCGCGAGATTTTCGCTTTGGAGTTTGAGCAGCGCGGCGTTTGTTCTGAGAATCTGATTCAGAACGTGAATCATCATACCGAGCGATTGCACGGTAACTTTCGCCGCACCGACGGGATTCACAACTTGAG
>JAXMMN010000453.1:0-3162 GCA_034366485.1 Bdellovibrionales bacterium | reverse complement strand
CGGAAGTCTTTGGATCCAAGCGCCGAATCGGAGTTGGAAAGTTCAAAGCCTCCTGACAAATGACCTCGAGTTTTTCCAAGAGAGCCGGTTCTTCATCAAAAAATGGCGCCAAAACAGCTCGCGCAAATTTCGCTCTGGTGGAGTCCGCCTTGAGGTCGGGATCTTCTGCAAAATCTAGTTTCGGCAGGAAGGCTGGGACATAAAGCCCGCCGTCTGGCGCAAGGCCGCGCAACAGGGCATCGCGGAGGCTCACTTGTGGGCTCTTGCCGCGAGTACTTAGAAATTTCATACAGGTCTTGCTCCTGCGCAGGGGATCTTCAAAGACCAGCTTTGCGCTTTTAGATTCATTGACCGGGTCACTTGCATCATTGCGGCTTCTATCGTCTTAGCATCCGATTCGCTTTTGGCCCAAGCAAATATGGTCGGGCCCGCACCAGAGATGGTGCAGCAGATGGCATCGTTTGTAAGTGCAGCCGCTTGA
Organism: Bdellovibrionales bacterium; assembly: GCA_034366485.1. GTDB lineage: Bacteria > Bdellovibrionota > Bdellovibrionia > Bdellovibrionales > JAMPXM01. The sequence goes on along the minus strand of JAXMMN010000453.1, from coordinate 2,681 downwards.
ATAGCGTCAAAGGAGGGAATCAAATGTCGTCTTTGCGGTTCGACAATTAAATCTTTCGCACTTGCTTTAAGCAAACTGTAGTTCTCATCAAAAAGCGCCACCATGAACGACGCCAGGTGGGCCGATTGCTGTAAATGGGCCGAAAATGGAATTTCTTTTTTTAGAATTCCTCTCGCCGTTTTGGTTTCGATTTCAATTTGGGAATGAAGTAAGACGCACCAAAGCTTTGTCGGCACAGGCAACTGATTGACGGTCACGCTAGGAGCGCCGGGCGTGTTGTTGGAAAGTGTAGCTAAAGTCATTCCGCCGTACAGAGCAGGTGCAATATTGTCGGCGTGATACGATCCACTAGCGGCGTGTTCGCCGATTAACGCATATTGAAGAAGTTCTGCATTCTCGAGCGGTTCTGAGAGAAGTGAATTCGCGGCGAACAAACTTGCAACACTAGAGGCGGCTGACCCACCAAGGCCAGAACCCAATGGAATTCCTTTTTCTATAGAAACTCGAAAGCCATTTTTTAGGCCAAGATCTTTTTTAAATTTAATCAATCCAGCGGTCGCCGTGTTTTTTTCTGGATCCTTAGGGAGACTTGTTATCAAACCAGAAATTTTACCAATGCTGATCTCGCCATCATCGGTGACTTCTACGTGGGCGGTGTCGCCAGCGACATCGACTGCAAACCCGAGGAGATCAAAACCGACGGCAACGTTCGCGACACTTGCTGGTGCAAACGCCGTCGCTGATTTTCTTCCACTCATGCTTGTTCTGTTGTTCATAGCGAAGCCCCGAGGTGAGAACACAACCTCAGCAAGTCTGCAAAGACTCCGGCAGCTGTAACGTCTGGTCCCGCACCGGGGCCTTGCACGACAAGGGGTTGGTTTGCGTACCGTCGGGTGGAAAATGCGACGATATTGTCGGTGGATTGAGTTTGTGCGAACGGGTGGGAACTCGGGTAGCGTTTAAGCGAAATTGTGGCACTTCCGCTTCCGTCCCCATTTCGAACGATCCGACCGACGTAGCGAAGCTTTTCCCCGTTGGCTTTTGCCTCCGAAGCGAGCGCGGACATTTTCGCGTCGATACTGGGAAGCTTAGTGATAAATTCATCGACCGATACGTTTTGGAGCTCATCAGAAAGCAATGGTTCGATCGCAACATCTTTCAATTCAAGAGCGACGCCGGATTCGCGCGCCAAGATGACCAGCTTTCTCGCGAAATCTATTCCTGATAAATCGTCGCGAGGATCGGGCTCTGTGTAGCCCTTCGCTTTTGCCTCGAGTACCACCGTGGAGAATGGCTTTGATTCTGAAAAGGAATTAAAAATAAAAGAAAGTGTACCCGACAAGATGCCTTCGATCGAATGCACCTCATCTCCAGTTCGTACCAGTTCGCGAAGTGTATTGATGATCGGAAGGCCTGCACCGACAGTAGTTTCAAAATAAAGACGACCACGACTTGATTCGAGGACCGCTTGAAGTTCTTCATATCGATTCAGAGGGCCGCTGCCAGCTTTCTTATTTGGTGTAATGACGTGAATTCCGCGCTTGAGCCAGTGTGCATATCTGTCCGCGATGTCTTCGCTCGCGGTGCAGTCGACAATGACAGCGTGAGGAATGTGGGGCGCTAAAATGTGATTCTCAAACTTATCGATTTCGAACTTTGTCGTCGCGCTTGCGAGTTGAGCTTTCCATTTCGTTAACTCAATGGCCTGATCACTGAGGCACATCAATTTCGAATTTGAAACTCCGCGAACACGAAGATCAATTTTGAATCGCTCATTTAATTCGGACGTTTTCAATTGCAGCTGCTCAAGCAGTGTGCCGCCAATTCCACCTGCACCCAGAATTCCGATCGAAAGCGTATGGTGAGACAGAAAAAAACTTGCATGAACTGCTCGAAGGGCCCTCGTTGAGTCCGTACCTGCAATGACCACGGAAATATTTCGTTCGGAGGCTCCCTGTGCAATTGCGCGAATATTAACGCCGGCTTGCCCGAGGGCGCTCAAGAAGCGACCCGCAATTCCTGGCTGATTGACCATGTTGTCGCCGACCGCCGCAAGGATACTGCAGGAGTTTTCACAAGTGACGTTTTGAATCAATCCATTTTGAATTTCAGAGAGAAACGCTTGTGTCGCGGCCTTGTTGGCCTGCTCCGCTTGATGCCCAGGTACGGCAAAGCAGATGGAATGTTCGGAGCTTGCCTGTGAAATCATAATCACCGAAATGCCGACATCTTTAAGCGCTCCAAACAGTCGTTGTGCAACGCCAGGGACTCCCATCATGCCCGTGCCCTCGAGATTGAGCACCGAGACATTTTCTATTGTGGCAAAGCCTTTGACTGGGGCTTTTGAAAAAGAACGCGTGTGGATTTTAGTGCCAGGCTTTTCAGGTTTGAATGTGTTTTTAATCCAAATCGGAATCTCGTCTTGAATCGCAGGTGCCATCGTACTTGGGTGAACGACTTTCGCTCCAAAGTAAGCGAGTTCCACCATTTCACGATAAGACAAATCTAAAAGGACAACCGCTTCTGGCACGAGGCGAGGGTCGGCACTTAAGACTCCATCGACATCGGTCCAAATGAGGATTTCTGAAGCCTGGAGAAGTTTTCCAAAGATCGCAGCTGAATAATCACTTCCGTTTCTTTTGAGGGTGGTCGGTGTTCCCTCCGCCGTGGAGGCAATGAAA
>JAXMMN010000452.1:0-1970 GCA_034366485.1 Bdellovibrionales bacterium | reverse complement strand
TATGGCGAACGGTGCTTCGGGTGTTGCGATTAAGACCATCGAAGATGAAACGAAGTTTCAAGCGGCCCTTCGCGAGATTTCGACGCTTCTTGCGCAGTCGATTGCAATCGACGGCGAAGGTGCGACGAAGCTTGTTGAAATCCGCGTGAAAGGTGCGCCTGATCTTGCGACGGCTCGTCGTGCGGCTCGAGGTGTCACGGTATCGCCTTTGGTGAAAACAGCCATGCACGGGGAAGATCCTAACTGGGGACGCATCATCGCGCGCCTTGGTGCGGAGCAAGTTCCAGAAGTGGCTCTGTCGCGACTGACTCTCACGATGCAAGGGGTTTTGCTTTTCGGTGAAGGCCGACCGCAACCTTTTGAAAAGTCTGAAGTGAAGCTTCTTTTGAAGAAGTCTAAAATCTTAGTAGAAATCGATTTGCGATCGGGTGGGGACGAAGCGACGGCTTGGGGCTGTGACCTATCTAAGAAGTATGTCGATATCAACACGGAGTACACGACGTGACCGATACACCTTCGCCCAAAACCGTAGCTGTTTCGCGCGACGTCCTTGCAGCACTTGGCTATGTGAAGCAATTCGCAGGCAGCACCATCGTCGTAAAACTTGGGGGGTCGATCCTTCAAGACGATGGTCTTCTGGCGAAGATCTGTGAAGACATTGCGATGGTTCGGGCGGTTGGCGTTCGGGTCGTGATCGTTCATGGCGGAGGTCCTGCCATCAACGAAGAGCTCACGCGCCGTGGAATGACCTGGGAATTTGTCGACGGCCTTCGGGTGACGACACCGGAAATGATGGCCGTCATCGAAACGACACTTTGTGGTTTGGTAAACCGCCGCATTGTTCGCGCGCTTAACCACACAGGTCTTCGCGCTGTCGGCTTTTCGGGGATGGACGCAGGGACATTGATTTGCAAACAGGCCGACAAGCGCCTTCAGCTTGTAGGCGAAATTGAACGCGTGAACACGCAATTGATTGACGATGTTTTATTGATGGAAGACGAGCTGGGTTTCCGAGGAATTCCCGTCGTTGCGCCAGTGGGAGCAGGCCGCGATGGTCAGTCCTACAACATCAATGCCGATTGGGCCGCAAGCCGCGTCGCAAGTTCCTTGGGTGTGACGAAAATGCTTTTCCTCACCGATCAAGACGGAATTCTTGATTCGAACATGAAGCTGATACCCGAGCTCGATGCTGGCGAAGTTGAACAATTGATCGAAGATGGCGTCGTAAAAGGCGGGATGCTTGCGAAAGCGCGTACGATTTTGCACGCGATTCAAAACAAGGTCACCGATGTGCACATCATGAATGCGCGTCGGCCGCACGCGATTATTGAAGAGCTTTTCACGGATCACGGTGTCGGAACGGTTTGCCGTTTGCGATCGCGTGGCCAAAGCGTCAAAGGGTAAGGTCGTTAAAAATGGCAAGCCCAACGCCTAAATTTAAATCGAAACATTTTTTGACTGGTACAGAGCTCTCGAAGTCAGAGCTTATGGAACTCTTGTTCTTGGCTGAAAGCTGCAAAGAGCAGCGCCTTGCAGGGTTTCGTCGCGACGATCTTCGAAATAAGAATGTCGTTCTGCTTTTTGAAAAGCCGTCGCTTCGAACACGGGTCAGCTTTACCGTCGCTATTCAAGAACTTGGCGGGTCGGTCCTCGAGCTTGATTCGATGGGACGAAAGAAGGAAGACCCCGAAGACACGATTCGCGTTCTTGCAGGCTATTGCCACGCGGTGATGGTTCGTACTCATGCGCACTCGATTTTAGAACGCATGGTCGCGAAATCACCGATTCCTGTGATCAACGGTTTAAGCGACACGCATCACCCTTGTCAGGTCCTAGCGGATCTTCAAACGTTGATGCAGCGATACCGCGATCTAGGGGGCTTAAAGCTTTCATACGTTGGTGATGGCAACAACATGCTTCACAGTCTTTTGTTATTGGCGCCGGTTGTAGGCGTTGATGTGCACTATGCG
>JAXMMN010000451.1:0-8977 GCA_034366485.1 Bdellovibrionales bacterium | reverse complement strand
CAGGTTTCCGCAAGATCCTGTGCTCCCGCGAGCAAAAAACCACCTTTCAACTGGTGGGCGGAAAAACTGACGTCTGTTAAATCCAAGTTCGCAAGCGCGAGATTCAAACCGGCAATTCGCTCATCCAGACTTCCAAGTATGAGCTCAAAACATTGCACATAGATCTCGATATCTTCCTTGTCGTCCAAGTGACTGAATGAGGGAACGTGTTTCAACGACTTCTCACTAACCGATTCGTGACGTTTCATAAATCCCCCCCCCAACTAGCCGACAAAGGCCAATTCATTGTCAAAACATCGCCGCATGGCCGAAAGCGAACCTCCTTTTGCAAACACATCCTTCAAGACAAACGGTCCCATTGCATCCGCTGTGTAAGTGCCAACTTTCTCAGGGCTACTGGTGTGAAAGTAAACGGACGTAAAGGAATTGACCTTTTGATCGACTGGAATAGCAGCCAAGTGATTGGCAATTACCTGATCTCCATCAACATCCGGGAGCGAGAGATCAAGGACTAGGAAGTCAAATTTCGTCTGACTTAACTGGAAGAGTGCTTCTTTTCCGCTCGCGACGTATTTCACGTCAGCATTGCGACTAGAGAGTAGATACAAGACGGGAGCTACAGACACGGCATCGTCATCAACAACCAACACGCGAGGTCGGTAAGGAATAACCTGCCCCTTCAGAAGTCCTCGCGTGAGAAACACCGTCATCATCAACGGAATTCCAACGACCAACGCAATCGGAAAAAGTACGATCACGGCCCACGGCGCTAGCACCAACGCCGTCAATAAACCTATCAACGTCCATCCAAAAAATTGTCCCATATGCCCCCCTTAGAATGTTCAATTTTCGCCTGGGGCTAATTTGCCAAATCCTTGTCAAAAATTTATCTAATATTAATCAAGTTTCCTTGACGAGTTTTAATTGCTTCGGCGGAAGTTCCGTTTGCACACAATAGCCGACGCCGGGCACCGAGCGGATCAGTGCGCCAAGTGGCCCCAGTTTTTTTCGAATTGTGTAAATGTGGGTGTCGATTGTTCGGTCGTTAACTGCAATGCTTTGACCCCAAACGAGATCGAGAAGTTGCTGCCTCGAAAAATGAACGCCTGTGCGCCTAACCATAGTTGCTAGCAATCTAAACTCAGTATTGGACAAAGGAATTCCGTTCGGTGCCGAATCGGTGAAAACGGCATTTTGAGCGGAATCGAGTCGAAGACCACAAGGCCCAGTGATGGTCTGCCCCTCACGAAGTGAACGCACACGCGCTAGCATTCGCTCTACTCGCGCGCAGAGCTCGAGCTTGTTAAACGGCTTACAGAGATAGTCATCGGCGCCCAAATTGAGCGCAGACACCTTTGCCTCCGGTTCTACCGATGAACTTAGAACTAGAATTGGCGTATCGCGGTAATGAATAAGTGAGCGCGCAAAGCTTATCAGGACGTGCGAGTCTCCGTCGGAAAGGTGAAGATCAAAAATAAAGAGCGCAAAAACGGTTTCCAGTAAAAGCTGTTTCGCAACTTGAATGCTTGCCGCAAACTGAAGATCTGCGGAAATCCCCTTCAGCGCTGCGCGCACAAGGACGCAGACCTCCGGAGAATCATCAACAATCAAGACGCGGTCCATCTAAACCCCAGCCTCTAAGGTTTGATTTTCTGACAACGCCTGCTGGAGTGTCAGGCGCGCCATCGCATCGACCAGAACAGCTGGGACAAACGGCTTTTGAAATTCTAAATCAAAGCCTGCCATCTGAATTTTTTTACGACTTTCATCATCAACATGGGCCGACAAGGCAATGACTGGCGTACGGGGCTTACCAAGATTCGATTCCCATGCTCGCAAGCGCCTTAGCAAGTCGAAGCCACTTTCTCGACCGAGCTCGATGTCAGTCAAGATCACGTCGGGGTGAATCTCGTTCAAAACACCCAAGGCATCGCGAACTGTTTCACTATAAAAGAAATCGGCACCCGCCCGCTCGAGAAACATTTTAAGTAGAACCAAATTTTCCGGCGCATCGTCCACCGCCAGAATTCTTACACCGCTAAGCGATTTCAGCAGATCTTTATCGGGCCGTGGTTGAACGATTGGTGACGACTGGATGGACGGCTGGTTGGGCTGACTGTGATCGACCGGAACAACAAAGTGAATTTCCGTTCCATGTCCCTCAGAGGATTCCGCCCATATCTTGCCTCCATGCGAAACCACGATTCCTTTCGCAATTGAAAGTCCAAGCCCATATCCAATTTCGGCCGCTTCTTTCGATTGCCAGAAGCGTTCAAATATTTTGCTGAGCTCTGCGTTGTTCACGCCGCAACCCGTGTCCGCGACCGTGAAATGAACACGATCCTCCGCATCGGCCTTGGTTGATAGTCTTATCTCGCCTCCTGCAGGTGTGAACTTGAGCGAATTTCCAATGAGATTCCACAGCACTTGAACAAGTCGAGTTGGATCGCAGCGCACCCTCGAAACTGCTTCATCGATTTCGGTCAAAAGTTTGAGATTTTTCCGTCGACACTTTTCTTCGAACGGTTCTATTGCGGTTTTGACGAGTGCCGCCACTTCGACGGACTCCATTTTTACAGACAACGTTCCAGATTGAATTTTTCCAAAATCAAGAAGATCCGCAATCAAGCGTTCCATCGCCTGCAGCGAAGATTTAATTCTCGATACCGTTTTTTCTACCAGCTCCGGAGCCAAATGAAGCGACTCCTCGGACGCGGACTGAGCGCTGGATTGGAGCAGTTGAACGGCGAGATCAATATTAGCCATTGGATTTCGAATGTCGTGCGAAACAATCGACAGAACTAGCTCGCGAGCGTGTGCAGCCGCTTGAGCACGTTGATAGAGATCGGCGTTGTCGATGGCCACGGCACAGCGATCTGCAACCTCTTCGAAAAATCCAATGTCTTTCTGATGAAAACGACGGCTTCGACTCTGCATCGCCAAATTGAAGAGACCGACCACCCGATCTCGCGAGATCAAGGGAATTGAGATGTAGGACGTGACACCTAGCTCTTCTAAGTACGATTTAAAACTGGCGCTCACATCGGAATCCGGAAAAACTTCTGCTTGCACGTCCAGAACAATGATCGGCTTTCGCGTCCTGATGACTTCATAAGGACTAAACCGATTAGGTACTCTTAAGTCCAACTGGACGTTCGGAGCCTGGAATCGCATTCGAGTTTTCTCGTTTGCGGTCGAAACAGCGCGAAAATGCACTTCGTCATTTTCAACCATTGAAACCACGCAGAGATCCGCATAGCGCGGAGTCATAACGTCAGCGCTGATTCGAACCCGCTCATCATAGCTCATCACTTCGCTCAGCTGAGCCGACAAGGACGCTAAAAAAGCGAGTCTACGTTCAAAACACTTTCGAATCGTAATATCGCGAACGAACCCATAGATCGCACTCCGACCATAAATTTTGGCGCTGATCTCAACCTCAACAATCGAACCGTCTTTCGAGATCAATTGCCATTCCGAAATGTCCACCGCACCAGGGTTTCTAAGGCGCTTCACTCTTTCGTAAAGTCGGGCGCGATTGGATTTAGCGACGAAGATATCAAAGGTCCGACCGATCACTTCCTCTTCGCAGTACCCAAGCATGGAAAGTCCGGCGGCATTGACTCGCAAGATTTTGCCGTTCAGATCCGACTCCCAAATTCCATCACTCGCATAGTCAAAAAGGACACGCGATTGCTGCTGACTTTTGCGCACATCTTTGCTCAAAAGCCCCCAAAGGAAGACCACTGCACTTCGCATTTTGGTTACGACTGTACCAACTAAATTGGATGCCACGACTTCCCCTCTTCGGACATTTTTAGAACGATGGACTTAACACGAAATTAAGGTGAGAGTATCTAAGCCCAATGGGCTGAGACGCGCAGTTAGGTAATAAGTTTCTAAAACGTAGTAGGATTGTTAAATGCCATTCAGCAGGTCTCGCTTCGTATCGGTTTTAATTTTAGTTAACATTCTTGTTTTCCTTCTCTGGCTCGCGGCGGCACTGGGATACACCAGTGCCACTTTCAACGAGACGTTTATGGAGCAGAACTTTCTTGTCAGCTGGAACGGCCTCGAAGAGGGCCGTTACTGGACCCTTCTCACTTCGGCTTTTTCGCACACGCTATTCCTGCACATTTTCCTCAACATGTTTGTCTTGCAAAGTTTTGGCCCAATCGTTCAATCGGTGCTTGGCTTCAAACGCTTCGCGGTATTTTATTTTACTGCGGCCGTCCTTTCGTCGTTTTCTCACGCAGCAGTTTCGGCATTTGTCGTAGGGAAACCTGCGCTCCCAGCCCTCGGCGCATCTGGCGCAGTCTCGGGTGTGATTCTTCTTTTCTCTCTGATGTTCCCAACACAGAAAATTTTGATGTTTGGCTTTATTCCTGTGCCCGCCGTGATCGGTGGATTGATTTTTATCGGCTTAGATCTTTGGGGCCTCTGGGCACAGGCCGAAGGCGGAGGACTTCCAATTGGGCACGGTGCGCACCTCGGCGGCGCGCTAACTGGAATTTTATATTTCCTTTTCCTGCTGCGCAAAATGCGAAAGCTGCAGAAACAAGATCCGCCCCCGATCGTTTAACGGCATTTTTAATGACGAAGAATTAACACCGGAAGCGACGATTGCCGAACCAAGCTTCTTGCAACGCTACCCAGAAACAAAGTTCCAAGCGGACCCGCTTTCGATTTCACCGCCGTCAGATCTGCGCGAAAGCTCTTGGCTTCCGCATCAATTATTTCGACGATCGATTTATTGGGATTGGCGATAACATAGTCGGTCACAACGCCGGCTTCCGACGCGAGCTTCGTCAATCGCTCCATCTGTTTCGGCACATTCTTTCGGTAGGCTTCTACTTGCGGGTCTTGGCCGCGAAATTTTACCGAATAAGATGGGAAAGGAACGTGAACGAGACGAAGCTCAGCGCCCGCCCGCTTGGCAAATTCTGCGATTTTCACAACCGACTTTTCTGCCGCTTTCTCAAGTTCCGTTGCGTAGACAATGCGTTTTACATTCTTCTTTGTCTTTGTTCCGGGATTGAGAATCAAGAGAGAGATTGGCGAGCGATGGATCAAGGTTTCGGCAAAACTTCCAACGACCAGACGGACAAATCCCTTTCTCCCATGAGTTTGAAGTGCTATCAGGTCGACCTTTTTTGCCTTTGCGTCGACGACCACTCTGTCTGCGCCGGATTTCAAGGAAACACCGTTGACCGAAATCAGCGACGGCCGAACAGACAGCCCTTGTGTGTCGAGGTTTGAAATGTGTCTCTTTAACAAGGAAGACGGAAGCTTACGCATGCTTCGCGATTTCGCCACATCGGTCGCAAAGTTGAGGTTGCCTTCAATTTCTTGGGATAAATACGTACACCAAATCTGATCCGTTGGTCCAAACCCAAGCCCCTGAAGCGTATTGGCGATTGCTCTCGGAGATTTAAGATCTTTATCTAAAACGTCCACAAGCCAAATTGCTTTCATAATTTCCCCTTCATTAACGATTGCAACGCTAACGGGGTAGCAATGCTTGGGCCGAGGGCGATCGTCCCCATTTTTCCGCTGTCCTTAACCACCGAGGCGCATAGAAAATCGTTGCCTTCCCGCACGTGACTTTCTTACCCTTGGTGCGTCGCATGAATGGCCGAAAGTGCCCCATGTGATCCAAATTGAAAGGCAGTCTGAAATGAGAACGATTCTTCCGAATGAAAACCTGACACCCGCCGCGCTAAAGTCGATTGAAGGATTTCACCCTCAAATTGTTGAAGAGGTAAAAGAGGCGGTTGCGGCAAACAAAATCGTCGTTGTGGGGATGAAGCAAAATCCCGTCGTCAAAAAAGCTCGCAAGGTTTTGGACGAAAAGGGGCTCGCCTATGCCTACCTCGAGTACGGGAGTTATCTGTCGATGTGGAAGCAGCGCCTCGCAATCAAGATCTGGAGCGGGTGGCCCACGTATCCGCAGGTATTTATCGATGGCAAACTTGTGGGTGGTTGCAAAGAGCTGATGGCGCATCTTCGCGATAAAAAAGAAGGAGCTTGATAGCTCCTTCTTTTTGAATTGATTTGAATTCTCAAACTCCTGCCGCTTACTTTTTCGCTGCGGCAGCTTTTTTCGCAGCCAAGGCTGCTTGGCTAGCTTGTGACTTCGCTAGCTTTTCTGCTTTTTCTTCTGGCGACATTCCCCATGGTGACGGCTTTGGTCCGCCTTTTTTGTCACGATCACCTTTTCCGCCGCGTCCCCCGCGCTTACCATCGTCTTTTGCTTTTGGCGGAACAAATTTTACGAGGGCTTCTGGAAAAACAGCGATGTCTTCTGTTTGGACCGCTTTCGCTGGCGCAGTTTCGCCTTCGTTCAAACGAACAACCATCACGCGCTTGAGGTCTTGAGCATTTGCTTCTGCAACATCGAGTGCTGTGAGGAAGTAACCAAGTTTTTCGCCTTCAAGTTTGTAGGTCGTGCCAAGCGAAGCTTGAATTTCTTCTGGCGATTTTCCTTCAGCCGCAAGAGTCGCTCTTACTTTCAAGGCTGCATTCAATGTGAAACTTGCGAACTCAGTAACGGCTTTCATCTAAAAATCTCCCGGTAGTTTGATCCGCGCTACCTTCGGCCGTTTCACTCGGGACGTCAAGCGGGAGGGATGCCAAAGGCTGTTTAATTACAATTGGCGCGCCCAGTTCCATTTAAATGCCTTTGAGACTGGTGACCGACGAAGAAGTTTACCAATCGGCGCTGAATCCGAGCGCGTTAAGCGGATTAAACGGGTTGATGGTGATTCGGCGATTTTTGAGGACGGCTTTTGGATCGGTGCTGTCATCGAACATAAAGCCGATCGCAATCTCTGGAGCGAGGTCCACTCTCGCTCGGTTTTGCTCGCCCGTGCACATCGACTTAATGCCTTCCACAAAAAAACGTGTGCGTTTCGTTATGCGAACAGCACCGGTGATCAAAGCCGGAGACTGTTGATTGAACTGACTTGCTTGTTTCTCCCCGCACAAAACAACAAGGTCCGATGTACTTGAAAGTTCTGCCATCAGCGAAAGATAAACGACCTGATTTTGATACTCGACTTTGCGAAATTTCCGGCCGCCCAGCTCCACGAACGTCTCTTTTGTTGAAACCGAGTGATTCATCATCAACGATTTTTCAAACGCAGAAAGCTCTTCGGCCTCGGCCGCGCCGGGACACAAAATGAAGGATGCTAAAAGAATAGAAATGGTGGATGAGAAAAAAGTCGAAGTCGCCATACTTGGACTTCATCACGCATCAGCAACCGCAACAATCCGAGGGCGGATTTCTTTCTGATATTCGTTTCAGTTTTGGATCGACTTTACCAAGTCTTCGGCGGCCTGTCGCCAATTGGGAAACTTGAATTCAAAGCCGAGATTTAGCAACCGACCAGGCACAACTCGACGACTTTTTAGTAAGAGCTCGGTGTCTGTACGCAAAACAAATGCGCCGATCTCGGCCATCCAAGCGGTTGCCGGTAGTCCAATCGGAACACCCCACGCTTTTCGAAGTTCTTGCATAAAGAGTTTTTGTGGTAGCGGTTCGGGCGCGCAAATATTGATCGCACCGCTAATATCTTCGCGGACCAAAATGAAATCCAGTGCGCGAAGAAAGTCCACTTCGTGAATCCATGAAACGTACTGCTTACCGCCTCCGATCGGGCCCCCAAGACCAAGCCGTGTCATCTTGGAAAGAACTCCGAAGACGCTGTCCGGGTTTTTGCCCATGACCATCGCCGTTCGAAGCGCGACTCGTCTTGTCGATGGCGTGTTGGCTTTCGCCATTTCGTCTTCCCAGTTTCTTGCGATTTGAATGCTGTAATCCCAGTAGCGCGGAACATCGGGCTCTGTGCCGCCAATAATTCCAGTCGCCTCGTCATTGGGCTGATCAAATCGATGGGAGTAAATTGTGGCCGTGCTCATTTGCAACCAAACGGCCGGCGCCCTGCCGGATTTCAACTCTGCAATCTCGATGGCTTTGCCGATGATGCGAGTCGAGTCCACGCGGGAATCCATCATCTGCCTAAGATTCTCTTTGGTGTAACGACAGTCCACTGTTCGACCGGCAAGGTTGATAACGACGTCGGCATCATGAAACTCGCTAAACCAAGGGCCTTGATTGACACCGTCCCAGTTTACCTGGCGGACGATACCCTTAGCGTTGACGTCTTTCTCGGCGGCGATATGCTTTGCGCCACGACTTAACACTGTCACGTCGTGTCCTTTTGCCAAGAGATCTTGCGACAAAGTTGAGCCTATGTGGCCGGTTCCGCCTGCAATTATGAATTTCACCTTGTACTCCTCGCTCTCGAGCGCCAATCTTTTATCACGATGCTTCTATGGCTACCAACCGCAGTCTCGACCATTACCTGTGTTTTGTTTTTTCTATTCAAGTCCAATCTTGAAAACAAAAGTGGCGTCGTGGCAATGGGCCTCACGGACCTACTGAGCATTCTCTACGTTCTTAGTGCGGTTTTGTTTTTTGTAGCCCGTCTTGCGAGCTTCAAATATTCCGTCGCCCATTGGGCAAGTGCCGCTCTCGCTCTCGTTTTGGGAGCCGTGTTTGCGGGCCTCAGCCTTCGTTACCAAACATTGCGAGTGCTCAATATGAGCACAGCACTTTCGTTGCTAGTTTCGGGCGCTGCCGTCGTTGCTTTTCTCGTTTCAACAGGTAAAAAATCCTGACGGGGTCAGTTTTTAAAAAACTCCCAAGCAAGCTGAGTTGCATTCAAGGCACGAGATGGTTTGGGTCCTCGATTCATAGGCTTGCTTCCTCCGGGCCAAGAATGACCACCATCCTCAGTGACACAGAGCTTGACCGAAACTTCATCGCGACAACCCGTCGCCTGTTCACAGTAAGCATTTTTTTTCGCCAATACCTTTCGGACAGGGCCCTCACAGGCATTGAGCTTCTTCCATTTTTCTATGGTGTCGGGCACTGAAACGAAATCGGTAATGAACTGCGCGGAGGCAGCGTCTT
>JAXMMN010000450.1:0-1016 GCA_034366485.1 Bdellovibrionales bacterium | reverse complement strand
GATCGGCGTTTAGTTTCTCGAGAGCTTCGTTGTGCGCCTCAAGTGCCTGGATGCGAACACTGTTTTCTTTCCAAATTAAGCGAAGGCTTAGCAGCTGCGCTTCTGCTTTCGATCGTGAAGCTTCTGCTTCTTTACGAGCTTGGTCGGAAGTTTCGCGTTGGCTGCGAGCGGCGTCCACTGACGCGCGAAGGGTCGCACATTCCGCCGCCAAATCATTGAGAGTCCCCTGTAAACGCGAAGTTTCGGTTTTGAGGCGAGTCTCAAATTCTTCGGCTCGGCGCTCGAAAAATACTTTTTCGTTGTTGGCTCTGGCACTTTCAGTTGTCGTCTGATCTAAAACCGCAAGTCGTTCATTGGCGCGAATGAGTTCGCCGCGGACTTGTGTGTTTTCGGCTTCCATTTGGCTCACGCGCTTTTCGTACTGATCAACAAGTCGGGCGCGATCGCGTTCTCCGCTTGTCAGTCGGCGATCGGACTCTGTTTTTAAATGTTGAAGATCATCGCGAAGGTTTGTGCAGTTCGCGTTGAGGCGCATGACCTCCGCTTCATAATCAAGAATACGAATTTTGAGATCTTGAATGGTTTTCTGTCTTGCGAGCATTCCCGGTTGAACCCAGCGCTGAATTCGACGTTTGAAAGCCTTTGCACGGTTCAATTGGGCGAGCAATTCTTTATTTCGATTCGTCAGCTCACTGCCTTCAAGTTTCGCTAAAGAAAGCTCGTCGGCAATACGTTGTGCTTTCGTTTCGCTTGCGTAGTTTTTCTCCGAAATCGAGCGATCTTTCTCGCGCAATATTTCGATTTGAGCCTGAAGCGCAGCTCGCATTCGCTCTGAATCAGTAATTTGGTTTTCTAAATCGATAATCTGTTGTTCCAGCTGTCCGCCGCGACGTAAGTGCACCTTCAGTCGACTTGCGAGATCTTCTGAATAGTCGATCAGCGTTTCGACGGTTGCCGTGTGTAGGACGCGAGCTGGCAGATTCTCTAGCGTTGGTGCTGGAGGAATCTGATGAGGC
>JAXMMN010000449.1:0-10627 GCA_034366485.1 Bdellovibrionales bacterium | reverse complement strand
TTCATCGGTCAGGCTTGAAAGAGGAGTGAGAGACGTGAGCAATGATCTTCGAACGTTCACAATCAGCGCACGATTCCGCAAAATGTTTTGGAATCTGGACAATCGTGACGCGCAAGTTCGACGAGTGTCCGCGTTCATTCTCATCGCACTCTTAGGTCTTGGTCTTGTATCAGTTAGAGAACTTGAACACCTTCAAGTCACTTATGAGCTAACAGGGTTTCTTTCAAAAAATGATCAGGCACTGGTCGACGATGCGAATCTGAAGCGACGGTACAAATTTGGTGAAAATCCTCTGATGATGGTTGTCGCAAAACGAAGCGGTGGTTGGCTTACAAGCACGGCTGTAAAGGACCTTCGCGAGAGCTCCGAGTCGATGCAGGCCATGAGCGGTGTTGTTTCGGCAACCAGCCTTGGAACTCTAGAAACAGTCGTTCCAACCAAGCGCGATCTGGCCGTAAAACCACTCGCTGATGTTTTTTCAAGCGGTGAATGGACTCAGTTGTCAGAAACAGACTCTGCAGTTTCACCAGCGCTCGTTTCGAAGGACGGAAAATGGGCCACAGTGCTATTGGAAATGAATCCACTTTCAGCCGATCAATTTCAAGCCCTGCGCCTGCAAGCCGAGTCGCAATTGAGATCACTGGCAGGAGTCGAAACTGTCCACACGACTGGCGTCAGTGTCGTGCAGGCTGAAATGTCAGAGAGACTTTCAAACGAACTTCGATCGCTCGGAGGGCTAGGGATTGGATTTGCCATTCTCGCTCTGTTTATCCTTTTTTCTGGTTTCACCGGAGTAGCCATTGCCCTTGCGACCTGCGTGATCTCGATTGTCACCGTGCTGGCTGCGATGAGCTTTTTTGGAAAATCCCTTGGAGTCCTGTCGTTAAGCCTGCCGATTGTCATCGCCGTACAATCCCTGTCTCTCACCGTCCATTGCTTGTTCACGTACTTAGAAGATCGAGCGACAGCTGCTCGACACCAGGCTTTGCTAAACAGCTTTCGACGACTTCTGTTTCCAAATTTTGTTGTTTCCCTCGCGACCGGCTTAGGTTTTCTGACTCTCGCTAGTTCCAATGTCGATGCGATGAAGGAATTCGGCGTGATTGTGGCCCTCGCGTCGGTTGTGCTCTGGGTGACGACAACGCTGACGGCCTTTCCACTTTTAGCAATTCTTCCAGAACCGCGTTTACGTCGCTGGGTGGGCGGTCGCGCTCAGTGGGTTCTTTGGATTATGAAGAATCGGAAGGCGACACTTGTCGGATTTGGCATTCTGATTCTTCTCACGCTCACGACAGGTTTTCAGATGAACTATTCTCACCGTCTTTTCGATGAGTTTGGTGAAAACAGTCGTGTTTCCCAAGCGGCCGCAATCGTCGACACTCAGATGGGCGGCCTCATTCCGCTTGAGATAGAAATCGCGACACCGGACGAAAGCGCTTGGACTGAAACTCCTAATCGCGAACGTTTGGCAAAAACGATGGCTCTGCTTCGCCAACAAGAGATCGTTGGGTCCGCTGTTTCGGCGCTCGATGTTGCGCAGTTGGCGCAAAGCAAAGGCGCAGGCTTTGGCGAGGTTTTAACCCTCTTTGAAGTCGCCCCTGTGAATCCAATTAAAAAGTTTTTGCGAAATGACGGTACGCGAACCCGGATCAGTTTGCGGCTTCGAGATTTTGAAAGCCACCTGTTCGAAGCGGAAGCTGCTCGACTATTGGATATCGTTCATCGGGAATCGCATGCAGATTCGTCAAAAACAGTTCGCGGCGGCTGGGGTGCATATATTCACCGAATGAACCAAAGTCTTTCGCAAAGTCTCGTGCAAGGATTTTGGGAGGCACTGCTCGCAATTTCTTTGGTGCTGACGGTCGTATTTAGGTCGCCACGCTGGGCATTGGCTGCTGTGATTCCTAGCGTGCTGCCTCCGCTTCTTCTGGTGGCTGTGCTTTCAATTTTCAAAGTTGAAATCAAACCAGGTCTCGCCGTGGTCTTTGCCATTGCGCTAGGCTTTGCCTTTATCAATTCGATTTACCTTTTGAAGCGAGTGCGCGAGACAGCTCGGCTTGAAAATAGCGGGGTCGTCACAGCGAAGGTTATCGAGCGCGCATTTTGGCGAGAAAGTCAGTCTTGCTTACTTGCAAGTCTCACTTTAATTATTGGTTTCGCAAGTCTCTGTTTTTCGGACTTCAGTGTCGCAAGGAGCTTTGGTATGGCAATGGTGTTTTCGATGTTGGCTGGGGTCGTCGGCGATCTCGTACTGCTACCTGCTCTACTTCGACAGTTTCCAAATTTTCTCAATGGCCCGGCACTTCCTGCGTTGCAACTTCAAACTCCCCAAGTCAGCATCGGCCGAGCTGCCATCGTTGTGTTTCTATTTCTCGCGTCATTTGCAACACCAGCCAGTGCCAGCGGCGCAAACTCGACAAGCCCGGCAAGTGTTGAGTCTTTAGAAGAGTTCGCAAAAGCCGCTAGCAAAACTCTATTCGCAAAAGATGAAAGTGTTGAAATCGAACTAAAGAATATTGAGACAGATGGGGAAGAAGAGGTTCGTCGTATCGAACTCTCAAGGATGACAGTCAAAAAAGGATCAAAAGTCGAACAAAGAATCGTAGCAAAGATACTTTCACCGAAAAGTCTTCGTGGGACTTCCGTGTTAACGATCACAGACGGAGAAAGTCAGAATCGATGGATTTATCTTCCCTCTTCGAAACAGGTCCGTCGTGTTGTCGGTTCTGATGAATCGAGTGCGCCGATCTTAGGGTCCGAACTTTCAACTGAAGACCTTGATCTCAGTCAGGTAGATGGTGCCACAGCGAAGATTGTCCAACGCTCTGGAGGCACGGTCACGATCGAGTCAAAAATCAATAGCAAAGACAGCGCGTACTCTGGGTGCAAGGCCGAGTTTGACGAAAAAAGTCGGCTCATGAAAACCGCTCAGTGTTCCGATCGCAACGGTCAGCCTCTAAAGAGAATTACAGTTAAGTCCTACCGCCGACTGAAAGGCGGAATTGCCCGTCCGACAGAGATGGAAGTTTTAAACCTCAAGTCGAAGCGAATGACTCGAATTACCTTTATGGAACAAAGGCTTAACTCCGGCCTCAAGACATCCCGCTTCACTCCGGAAGCGCTTCGAGACTAATTGTCCCGAAATACTGGACTAAATTGATACGTATCTTTAGATTTTCCCAGGGGACTTATAAGTTTGTGTCGGACTGTCTCAACCGTTAAGTCGACGCTGTTCATATTTTTCGCGCCATCGCAGGCTGTAGGAAGCCCCGTGGAGGATTCATGGCGAATGTAGCTCTGACCTGGAAAACAAAACCGCATCACACATCACTTTCGCGCCACACTGTGAAGTTTTTCGATTCGGATGACCAACGTCTGCAGTCTATTAAAGAATTCGTCACGGCTTCTCTATGCGAACACGCGGTCACCCTCGTTATTGCACCTGCCCAATATCATTTGAAACTTCGCGAAGAGGCGGAACGACTTGCGCTGAGAGATTTTCACTTGGAACTTTTGGATGCTGACCATGTGATGTGCCAATTGCTGGCCAAAAAAGAGGTCACCAAAGAACTCTTCGACTCATTCCTGCGTCCCCATGTAATGAGTTTGGTTAAACTTGCGACCGATGGAACTCGGCCAATTAGAATTTATGGCGACGCCGTGAATTCGCTTTGTGAGCTTGGGTACGAGAAGGCTGCCATTGCACTGGAAGCTCATTGGCATGAATTGATCGAGAGTCTTCCACCAACGATCGATTGCCATTTGACGTGCGGCTACCTATTGGAAAATCTCGGCGCCGCAAAAAGCTCGGATACCTTTGAAAAAATCTGCTGCCTACATCACCAAGTAGTTCCATTGCTCAACGAGAATTCTTCGGCCGATCAGTCCATTGGCTACTTGAAAGCTAAGATCCGACAACAAGATCGTGCACTTCGTCGGGAAATCGCAGAACAAGAGCGACTTCAGGCGATGGGAGAAATGTCGGCAACCGTTTCTCACGAACTGGCCAACCCTTTAACCACCTTGATTTATTCAATCGAGCGTCTGGAAAACTGGGTTGCCGAACAACCGCTCCCGAAAGACCAAATTGAGTTTTTGCAAAACCACCTAGGGCGCGCACGCAGGTCGTCGAACAAATTGAACGATGTAAATCGAAATGTGCTCAATCTCTCTCGAGCCAACAGTGGGACATCCGAGGTCTTTTTGCTGCAATCTTGCGTCGAAACAACCACCAGCCAAATCGCCTACCGAATTCTCGAACAAGGAATTCAGCTTCGAGTCGAAGTCCCAGATGCAAAATCGTACCCAATCTTTGTGAATGGCAGTCGGACCTCGATTGAACAGGTACTTACAAATCTCCTTATCAACGCCGCTGATTCAATTATCGAACGATTGTCTCGCGATCCAAACTCCCTACCTGGAAAAATTGAAATCCTCGTCGATCGTCGCTCTCGAACAGAGGTTTATATTTATGTCACTGACAATGGGCTTGGCGTCGCACCCGAAGCGAAGGATCAGATATTCCAGTCGTTCTTCACGACAAAGCCGCTAGGAAAAGGGACAGGCATCGGCCTGACCTTCAGCCAAAAGGTCGTGCGTAAACATGGGGGCGATCTCGAGTACATTGAAAAACCAGATCCAACTGTGGCCACTGCATCTGGTGGTGCTTGCTTTAGAATTCGTCTGCCTGTTACTGAGCCCCGCGACTAAACCGTTTGAAATCGCGGAACGAACTTTTTTTGCCGTTCGACCATTTCTAAAAAAAGCTCGAGCAGATGATCATGCTTCGCTGACGATCCTTGGTCATTTCCAGCTTGCGGAGTCAGCCGATCAAGCACTGCATGAATGGCTTCGATCGTCGACAGACAATGCTTTTCCGGTTGTTTGCGAACTTGAAACCGCGATTCCTGAGTCGGTTGAAACTTCACCATTGGTAAATCGCGAAGATTTTCGCTCAGCCGCATCATCTTCCGCGCTGTCGCCCAAGTTCCATCAATTACAAAAATCGTCAGTCGCTTGTCGTGTGACGCAACAACGTTTTGAAGAGCCTTCGTTGTTTCCGGCTCATCCAAATCCATTGCCGTTCGGCCCGGATAAAGGATCATGCATCTGCGCGCCGGATCCGCGGTGAGACGCCGAACTTTTTCGCACTTCGAAAAGTCCTCGCCCTCAATCAGCCAAGAGTCTTGCAAAATCAAATGAGCCATCCGACCGGTTGCGATTCGCCGCCGCGATTCGATGGGGTGAATGAGGATGACAAAATCGATTCCCGAATCTAGCCGTCGAATGCGAGAACAATAACAAGACGCTTTTGGCTGCCGGCAGGTCCAGCAAATTTCGCGCGGCTGAAGGCCACGATCATGATGCTTTGCGTCTTTAATTTTATTAAATAATTCCAAACTTAGATGCCCATTTTATTAATTTTTATAAGTTCTTTTGACCAGAACGTTCAATTAATTCAAAAAACTCGTATGTCGCAAACACATCGTCTTCATCACTGCCCCACCTGCCAAGCCGAACTCACGGTCACCGCTCTCGCCTGTCACCCCTGCGATCTCCGGCTTGAAGGGAAGTTTAGCTGGAACCATCGGCCCGACAACGAATTTGCCAATCTTCCAGATGAAGATCTCCACCTTCTTCGCATCTTTGTCCACTGCGAAGGCAGCATTCGAGAAATGGAGTCGGCTCTTGGGGTCAGCTACCCGACAATCAAATCACGCCTGGCAAAATTGCGTGAAAAGCTGAAGGCCACACCACCCGCCGGCCCAGCAAGTGCCCCAGAAAAATCGGCCCGCCGCCTCAAGTCGGTTGCCGAGGTGCTCTCTGCGCTCGAAGCAAATGAAATCAACCACGAAGAGTCATTGCGACTGATCAAAGAAATTAAAAGCGGCAAGGAGCCAAAATGAGAAACGAAATTCGACGCATTCTCGAAATGAACAAAGCCGGAACAGTGACGGACGATCAAGCAACAGAACTTTTGGCAGCACTTTCGGAGCCTGACGAAGCCCGCGCCGAAACCACCGAGTCCAATGTCTACGATAGGAACAGCAAGATTCTATCAAAGATGGATCCCATTGAAGGCACGGACTTCACTTTCTCGGACAATTCAATAAACGTTTCGGCGGTTAGTAAAATCCGACTCGTAAAATCTCACATGCGGAACAATTCCATTAATGCAAGCAAACTGACCGACGTAGATCTCGACAACGCGCAATTCACCGAGTGCTCGATTCACGGAAGTGCGATCGATGAAATCTCTGTTCGCCAGTCACAGTTGAATGATGTCCGTCTTCACGGATCGAAAATGACAAAGATTTCTCTCATCGATCAATGCGCGATGGAGGACTCGCAATTTAACGGCTGTGCGATTAAAAACCTCAGTCTAAAAAATCGCTCTCGCATCAGCGACACCAATTGGTCCGGTGCGCACGTTGCCAACCTGAGCCTCGTCACCTCGTCGATCGAAGACATCAAAACGGAAGGCTGCTCACTCACGGAAACAAAGTTGCAAAACTCGCACTGGCAAGACCTCGAAGTTCGCGGCATCAAACTCGACCGAGTCACATTTGCGGATTCGACCCTTCGCGATTGCCGAATTTCCGGGAAAACAAAAGTCGGCACGCCGGGATGGACGAGAGTTCAATTTACAAATTCCAGCTTCACCGATGTCTCCTTTGAGGGGTGCAGTTTCACGGATGTGATCTTCGTCGGTGTTCACGCTCAAGACATGAAGCTAGACGGAGTGACACTGGAAAATATCACCCTGCGATCTACGGCAGAGCTTGAGGCCGCGATTCAGCGAAGTCGTAGCTAGTCAAATGTCGAGCGCGATATTCGCGCTCGTGCTGAATCTCCAAAGAGAGAGTAGAATGAAATGGTCGTAACTTTACACCAGGAGGATCAATGCATTCAGGTTCAAAATTCACCTTCAGAACTCTCATTTTTTCAGCAACGATCCTGTTAGCAAGCTCGGTCATAAACATAAGCGAAGCACAGGCTTTTAAAATTGGCGTCAGCATCGCAAAGCTCGACACAAGCACGGACGGCAATACGCTTGGTACTGGCGAAAATGCGATGACGATCCTGAACCTTAAGGCCGGTACGTTGGTGACTGGCGAAATTTATGTCGGGGGTATCTACGACAGTCGCACCGACGAAAGCAGCGGTTCCAAAACTGAACGCACCGGGTACGGCGCAACGATCGGCTATCACAGCAACGGATGGTTTCTAGATGGCAGCTTCTTAATTAGCTCTTCGATAAAGACTGCGGGTGGAACGATGATCGAAGGCGGATCCGGGTATGCCATTGATCTCGGTCGCAACTTCGACGTCATGTCGAACATCTACTTAGGCCTTCAAATTTCGTATAAGTCGATCTCCTTCACGAAGGTCAACGGCGTCGAAGAAAGCAATAAGCTAAAATCCGAACTCACACCGATGCTGAACATCGGCGTCGATTTCTAATTGAAATAAAGGCGTCACCCTTCGGCTACCAGTCTGTTGGGAAGTAATCTTTCAGGAATTTTCCTGACCAGTGTTTTCCCGTGAGGATTCCATCAAAGAACGGATCACAGACTCGCGCTGCACCGTCGACAATGTCGAGAGGTGGCTGGAAATCATGAACCTCTTCTTTTAAGCGCGCCAAGTGAGCCGGATCTTCATCGGTGACCCAGCCGGTATCGACAGCGTTCATATAGATTCCATCTTTGGCCAAATCACTCGCTGACGTGTGCGTCAGCATGTTCAGCGCCGCTTTCGCCATGTTAGTGTGTGGGTGTCGATCACTTTTCGTAAAGCGATAAAACTTCCCCTCCATCGCACTGACATTCACGATGTGCTTAACGCCCGTGTAATCGCGACGCATGATCGGAATGAGGCGACTACACAATACAAATGGCGCGATCGAATTAACCAACTGAACTTCAAGCATTTCTGCCGTAGGTACTTCGGCGACTCTCATCCTCCACGAATTCATGTTCCTTAAGTCGACCTGCTGCAGATCCGCATCGAGTTTTCCTTCGGGGAAGACCTCTGCCGTCGCCAGCGAGCGGTCAAAGGAATACGGGATTTGAGAGAGCTGCGCCGACGAGCGTATTCCTACACCGGGGCCTTGTTCATGCCATGCGACCGGCAATGCGCGGTCGGAACTCGTCGGGCAAAAGCCCGCAAGCTCCAGCTTACACGCTTCGTGTTTGCGCAAAATACTTTGAACATCTGGCTCAAGTTCTTCGAAAGGCGTATTTTCACCTGGCATCATGTGCGCATAGAATCCGGGCGGTCGCCGAACTGTTTGCGCGGCGTTGTTGATGAGGATGTCCAGCCGGTCCAAATGACGTTCCATGTATTGAGTGAAAATTTCGACACTCGGTGTGTGCCGCAGATCTAAACCGAAGACCTCAAGTCGATCGCCCCACTCTTTGAAATCCTCTTCTTTGGCAAAGCGTCTTGCAGAGTCGACAGGAAAGCGGGTCGTCGCAATCACGCGCGCCCCCGCACGAAGCATCATCACCGTCGCCTGATAACCAATCTTTAAGCGAGAGCCAGTGATGAGGACCGTTTGGCCCTTCAGCGACGCTGTTTGAAACCTTTTTTTGTAATTGTAGTCCGCGCAGGTCGGGCACATTGAATCGTAGAAAAAATGAAGCTTCAAAAACTCGGCCTTGCAGACATAACAATTGCGCGGCGATTTAAGTTCAGCTTGCTGGAACTCAGTTGCTTCCGGCGAGACCAAAAGAGGAGCTGTGAATACGGTTTTCAACCGAGCTTCACGAATCCCAGTAGACGCCCGCGCTTGACGATCTTGGGCGGTGATCTGACGCCGGCGAGCGTGATCGATTTGTTTATTGCGAATGCGAATCTCATCTTTTGCCGGGCGAGACAACCGACCGGCCGACGCCAATAGCTTGACCCGCAATGCATCGGGAAGTTCGGCCAACCTTCGTCCGTCTTCTAAGAGGGCGTTTAAAACCTTGGCTGCCGTTTCAACTTCTTCGACCGAAATTCCTGAATTTTCCATTGGCCGAGGAATAGCGCGAATGGACGCAAAACTCCAGAAAACTCAATAATTCAGATCGTAAGGCCCGCCCGCCTGAATCGCCTTCACATAGGCCGGTCTTGAGCGGAACTTTTCGATATAAGAACGAATAGCTTTGCGCTGAGCCCCAACGGCCCCCCGGGCGTCCGCAGCCTCGATTGGAAAGCTCATTTGAATGTCGGCCGCGGTAAACTGTTCGCCCGCAATCCAGGCTGACCGTCTTAATTCAGACTCGATAAAGTCAAAGTGGGTCCGCATTTGATCGTCGATATAAGCCCGATGGACCTGCTGAGAAATCCCTTTAAAAAGAGGCTTCAGAAAAAACGGCACAGGTGCCTTTTCGATTTTCTCGATGATGAGCTTCACCAAAAGTGGCGGCATGACCGAACCTTCGGCGTAATGCATATAAAATCGGTAGCGAAGTTCATCGGGTGAACCCGCGGCGGGCTTCAGCCTTCCCCGCCCGTACTTGTCGACCAGGTACTCCAAAATCGCGCCCGATTCGGCCACGACATTTGGACCATCTTCTAGCACTGGCGATTTTCCAAGGGGATGAATGGCGCGCAAAGATGCCGGTGCACGAAGCGTGACCTTGTCCCGTTCGTAACGAACGATTTCATAAGGCAGCTCTAGCTCTTCAAGTAGCCATAGAACTCGTTGTGATCGAGAGTTATTGAGATGGTGGAGTTTGATCATGCCTCGTTCTGGCATATATCAGCATTGATGTAAATTCAGGACTCGACGACATCGGTTTAAAAAAACATACTTAACAGCTATGAATGAAATGACGACTTTAAACCTCATGTCCTTCCCGCGACTTCTTGTTCGTCAAGTGCACGAGGTCGCCGAACTTTTTGGATTCGAAACGAGAAACAAGTACCAGATAACCGATGAGAATAAAAATGTCGTCGCGTTTGCCGCCGAGGGCTCTAAGGGGTTTCTCGGATTTCTTATGCGTCAGTTTTTAGGACACTGGCGAAAGTTCGACATCCATTTCGTACTTCCTAACAAACAACCGTTCATGTCTGCGCATCACCCGTTTCGCTTCTATTTCGAACGATTGGAAATAAAAGACGCACAGGGAAATGCGCTGGGTGCCGTCGAAAAGCGATTCTCGATATTTACAAAACGTTTCGATATCCTCAACGAGCGCGGCATGACCGTTATGGAAGTGTCCTCCCCGATCTGGAAGCTCTGGACCTTCAATTTTATGCACCAAGGTCGACAGATCGCTTCGGTACAAAAAAAGTGGTCCGGCCTTTTCAGCGAAGTTCTGACAGATCGAGACAACTTTCTCGTTGAATTCACAGATTCGACAATGGATCAGCGGGAACGAACATTAATTCTGGCCGCTGCGCTTTTTGTCGACATTATTTATTTCGAGAAGAAAAAGTGAGAACCTTTCCTGCCCTCTTTGGTCGAAAAGGGGGCTTGCTATCAATGGCGACGGATCGAGTGGACTTTCGGACGGACG
Organism: Bdellovibrionales bacterium; assembly: GCA_034366485.1. Lineage (GTDB taxonomy): Bacteria > Bdellovibrionota > Bdellovibrionia > Bdellovibrionales > JAMPXM01. The sequence continues at coordinate 119 of JAXMMN010000449.1, read as the reverse complement.
AAACGCCCGAAGTTTCCTTTTCTATTTCAATTTCAAATATTGAGGTCACTCTCGAGGGTAAGAATTCGCACCACTTTCGGCTGACTGATCGACTTCAGCGGGCGAACTCGGTCGTCATC
>JAXMMN010000448.1:0-2308 GCA_034366485.1 Bdellovibrionales bacterium | reverse complement strand
CTGGCATGGAGACTATACCGCGAAGCTTGAGCGAGACGAAGGCGAAGAGGCAGTGATTTTTTTAGAGGGCACAAAGCAAATGCTCACCTACTCGAAAATTCGCCTTTGGGTTCACAAAAAAAATGGTCGCCCAAGCCGGGCCGAATTTCTTGGCCTCGATGGGAAAACCATTTTGAAGCGCGCAAAGTACACCGCCTACAAGACGATCGCAGGCTCTCTGCGCCCGACAGAGCTGATAATTGAAGATGTCACCGGAAAGTCCTCAAGCATCACAATTCTAGAGATGAATCCGGCAGATCTTCCCGATTCCTTATTCACAACTCAATCGCTTGAGAAGGTTCGATGAGACTATTGCGGTTTCTGTGCTCTCTATTTCTGTGGGTGGGATATTCTGTCGCCGATGCAGCAGAGTTCAACCTGGAGTTTGTTCCTCGCATCGACGTTTGGCAAAGCGGCACAAGCTTCGATCAAGAACTGAAGCGCGAACTTTATTTGCGCTCGGCCTTTGATGTGATGGCACAGCAGGAGCTCACTGCCTATCGATCTCGACTCGAGGGATTCGTAACCAGGGATTTTGCCGAGGAATCAAAACGACCAAGTGGCGCTCCTGATTTCAGGAAATCGCGTGAGGAAGCGGATCTGAACGAAGCCTGGATAGATGTCACGCACGATTCTTTGGGCATAAGAATCGGCCGTCAGCCTATTCGCTGGAGTCAAAGCTGGACACTTCCCTCGCTTGATCTTTTTAGCGGCCGCAGATTCAACCGACTGTTTTTAGATCCTCTTCTAGATCAACTCACTCATCCCGATGCCATTCGAATTTCAAAATCCGGAAAAGTATCTGATCACCCCTATGATCTCGACTTTGTTCGTGTGTTAAAATCCGCACCGTTTCGCTTCGCTAGTCCTGTCACCAATCGAGAAAGAGAAGATCTCCACGAAACAGCGCTTCGGGCATCGACAAAATTTGGACTCCTTGACCTCGCCGTGATCGGATCTCACAAATTAGAACCGCGCGCCGGGAAAGACGAAATCACTTCGGGCGCCCAAGGCTCGTACGCATTTGACGATTTTGTCTTAAAATCCGAATTTGGAAACTCCGATCGCGACGCGCTTTTTTTTACGCTTGGCTCTGATTGGTTTCTAGACGAATGGTTTATCGGCCCGCAGGTCACTGTCTATCGAGACGCTCTACTGATGGCGTCCACAGGTGAGGCCGTTGCCTACTTGCCAATACGATACTCAAAGGAAAAGTGGACGTTTGAGCTAGATGTTTTAAAAGGCTTCGGTGCTGCAACGTCATACAAAGATCTCTATTCGTCTTTTCGAATCGCCTATGAAATCACGACAGGATTTTCTGCATCCATTGCCGCGCAAACTTACCAGGGCGAAGCCGGACGCTTACTTGGTCAGGCGCAAAGCTTAACCGACGAGCGCACCATTGGCGTTCGATTGGAATACACAGGGGGCCTGACACTATGAGTGAGTACTTCCAAAGTCTGAACTACACACTTTCAAATGAAGACACTCGCATCGAATGGAAGCTATTAAAAGAGGGTGTCAAATCCGTTTTCTGCATCGGCGGAAGTGGTGCGAGAGTCTTACCATTATTGGCAAAAAACCCTGGCACTCTTGATGTCGTCGATCTTTCTCTTGAACAGCTCGCCTTGGTCGAACTTCGGGTAGCGGCCGCCAAGCATTTGAGTCGAGATGAATTTCTGTTCCTTCTCGGCTATCGCGGTGGTGTTCCCGGCGATTCAGTTTCTGGTGACGAACGAATTGAAGTCTTCATGTCGCTTAAACCTTACTTGTCGGAAAAAACATTTCGCTTCTGGATGGATCGAAAAAATGCGTGGACGCCACGAGGCTTCATTCTTTTGGGACGCTGGGAAGGGCACTTTCAAAAGATGGGACGAGTGTTTCGCGAGGTCCTTCGAATCGATACTCGGCCGATCTTCGAAGCGCATTCACTTGAAGAGCAAGCAAAGCTCTTTAAAAAACACTTCAAACCACTCGTCTTCAAAGCATTTGTTCGGATTGCCGCAAGTGAGTTTGTGTTCAATCGATTTCTTTACAAAGGCCACTTCTCGGGACAAGCCGATCGACGCACGGAAACTCGCACACCGTCGGTTTTCATCGAAGAGGAATTCACCCGCCTCTTCACCCGTACTCTCATTCGAAAGAACTACTTTTTGCAGATTTTGTTTCTCGGCGGTATTTACTACGAGGAAGGACTTCCACTTGAAGCGCGAGAAGACGTCTTAGCACTGGTGAAGAAATCGAAAACCGAAATCAACTACCGCCAAGA
>JAXMMN010000447.1:0-1800 GCA_034366485.1 Bdellovibrionales bacterium | reverse complement strand
TCTCAGCAGCGATTCTCTTGGGGTTTCTCTTCATCGCCGCCGGTTTACAGAAGCTAAATCCCACTTACTTAAGTGGTGCAGAGTTTAGTCAGCCAGAGGGCTTTCTTGGGGCGATTCACTATTTTTTCGGGTCGCCACCAGGATGGCTGTCGGAAAGAGTTCTACCGCCAATTTCTATTTTCATTGAGCTAGCGCTTGGTTTTGGCTTGCTTTGGCGGGCGCAAATATTTGCCCACCTAGCCATTCTATTCGTGCTTTCGCTGGCACTCGTACATTCTTCAGTTCTCTATGTCTATCTAGCGCTTTTGCCACTTCTTCTACTAATTGATCCATCCATTCTTGATCGTATCAAAAATGCCAGAACGAGAGATCTAATAGCGAATAAGTACTTTTGGTTTTTCATTCATGTTTTGCTGCTTTCGGCAAACGGGTGGCGAGGCCGGACGCTTGAAACCTATTTCGTAAGGCATTGGGTGATTGCGATTGCGCTGATTGGAATTCATTTCTGGCTTATAGTCTCTTCAGTTAGGAGTGCAGCGAAAGCCGACACGGTTTCTATTCTTCAATGGAAGCCAGGGGTTGAAAAGTGGCTGACGGCTGTACTGGCATTCGTGCTGCTTTTGCCATTAGCGTCTCTTCTTGGGGCGCCAACACCGATTGGCTTTTCGATGTTTTCAGGTAAAGCCGGTCAGCGCAGTCACCATCAAGTACAGGTTAGCGGCCCTCTCGCCTGCGGGTTACTTGAGAGAGATTTTATTGCGCTGGCTGTTTCGGATTCAAAGTTTGTTAGAAGTGAATTTGATTGTGTTATTTCTGGACCGACTTTTTCAGGTGCGCAATATGTCATCCGCCGAATTTGTGATTCAAGGCAGCTTGCGAAAGTCAGTAAATCAATTGAGTATTTCAACTCACAAACTGACGATCGAAGGCCGCAAATATGTTCAAAGTTAGATTAAATTTGAAAACCATATCCGCATTGATTGCTTTCTCACTTGTAATCTTGCCGCAATTTTACCTTTTAGAAGGTCAGGCCCAAGGAGCGAAAGCCGCTGCTAAAATAGTGATAAAGAAAGAACGCCAGTCTATTCGTGTACCTCCTCGCGTACGAGCAAAAATGAAAGATTTCACACAAGTGCTTCAGATGGTGAAACTTACGCCGCTTGTAAATGATCAGGAAGAGGTAGTCGGGGTTGAACTCAACGAGATTTCTGAAAAAGACATCACAACAGTATTGAAAGCTCAAAATGGAGACGTTGTAAAAGAGGTTCGCGTTTTTCGTAAGAAAAATGGAAAGGTAGAAACGACGACCTATCCAATAACGTCGGCCTCCGATATCATGGGGATGTACTCGGCTTTGCAAGAGGCTACGAGCGTTGATGTCGATCTCAAACGTGGGAAGACTATTCTTCCGATGACATACGTTTTAGATTAGAAAATCCACTGAAACAGTCTGTGGCAAAAGGGATCGCTCCCACCCATTCCGATCTAGTTGTTCGCGAAGGCTAAAGCGTACAAATTTCCTCGCTGGGCGAGAGTTCCTTCAGAAGAACACGCAGCTAAAGTTGTCTGATTAGCCCTAGTCTAATCCTTCGTTGGCTGGATTACTGCAATTCAAAGTTCCTTTGGTAATTGCGACGAAGGATCAGGAATGCACAAATTTGAAACACGTAACGCCTTTTTGAAACAGATGGTCATCCGCACAATCCTTGGTGTGATGGTGGTTTCAACGGGGCTGTTGGATGGCGTCTTGGCGTCGCCAACAAGTCGTTGTGAAGGGGCCTTCCTGGTATTTGCGTACGA
>JAXMMN010000446.1:0-1507 GCA_034366485.1 Bdellovibrionales bacterium | reverse complement strand
ATATGAAAACTTGTCGGCTGCATATTCGCGAATCCGCGATGCCGACGTCGCAAAAGAGAGTGCGGAACTTGCGTCATCGCAAGTTCTATAACAGGCGGCCGTTTCGGTTATGGCGCAAGCCAACCAAATGCCGTCACAAGCTCTGCGACTCATTTCTTAAAACAACAAGTGTGCGCCAGTGACCGGTGTTGGTAAAATGCCGGTCGCTGTAAGTAACTAGCATCGCGCTAGAAGTAACGAGAGAGGCCGGATGCAGGTGCCTCTCTTGGTCCCGAGCCCTTTAAAGTGGTCAAAGGTCTTCATGATTGAAGCTTTTGTCCCGGGGCCCTGCGACCGTGGCACACAAAACAGCGCGTTTGTCGTCATCACGAAGTGGCGCGACAGACGAAAGTTTAAGATGGTTTTGAAAACGCGGAATTGAAGAGGGAAATTAACCGCGGCATCGAAGAGTAGGGCTAGATCTTCGGTGAATGCGGATGAGTTTTAGAAAGTTTTAGATTTAGTGAGTCGTGGCCCACAGACGACGACTCTCAAGCCCACCCCAGGGAGTTCCTCCCTGGGGTTTTTTCTTTCGACAAAAGTCCAGTTGCGCCTATGTCAAAAGTCTCAAATTGAGACGCCTATTTGTGTAATCGCAGTTCGAAAATAAAGCGGTATCATTTTGAAATCCGTGAAGTGACAATAAAGGTATGCACCCCTTCTTTTCATCGAGCCGCACTCTGTTTAAACACCTCATGTTTGCTTGCGTCCTTTTATTTGCTGTCGACGGTTATGGTGAAGAGTCGCGACCTGCAAAGTCTGGAAAACCCGGCCGAACCGAAGTAAAAGCGCAAATGCGAAAAGCAGAGTTTTTTGGCCGTCTGCGAATCGAACTTCGAAAGCAGTTGTGCCAAGAGGGCGGCCTGACGGACTGTTTCAATGTTTCACGACAAAGTTGCGAACAGTTTGTCACCGATCGTTTTGAGGCGTGCACGAAAAAGACGAATGTAGCTGGAAACTTCTCTGGCAATGGTTCTGGCAATGGTTCTGGCATGGTGTCGCTTGTAGGAGAGGACATCGTCATTGCCGAGTCCGCCAGCAAGTGCATCAGTGAAAACTTCGGTCGAAAATTCAAATCAAAACTAAAAGAAAGTGAAGAATGCAGAACACTTCAATAAGCCGAACTGTTTTGGTTTCCTTGCTATGTATCACACCCACGTTTTCCTTTTTGCCGACGGCGCGTTCGGCCGAGTGTATGCCGGGGTGGCAGCAGAATCTCGATCGTTTAAGAGCCGCCCAGAGAGCTCATTCTTGTTCAGGAGCTACGAGTTTTTCTGATTGTGAAGGAATGATGGGGCTTGGTCTGACTGCTGCCGCCGTTAGCGGAGTCGCAATCGGAAAAGGTAAATCAGCTGCACAAAATGCTGTTCAAAGAATTCGAGACGCTCAGTTTCGCCCTTGCCCCGTATCGTTCTCATATCAGAAGTTCTCGCCGATTCGCTTCCTTGGTATTGATGACGCGTGGGCC
>JAXMMN010000445.1:0-5170 GCA_034366485.1 Bdellovibrionales bacterium | reverse complement strand
GAGCATTTCCTTTGCTTCAACCAAATCCGACTGCTGCTTCGAGAGGAATTCGTAGCGGTCTTTGACCTTGTCATACTCTTCGATCGCCGAAAGATTGACGTCGCCGATCTTTGAAAGCTTCTCGCGAAGATCTTTCAGCTTCAGCTCCGTTTCCTTGAGTTCTTCAGCTGTCGCGGTCCGTTCACGGTATCTTTCAGCAACTTCCGAAAGTTCCAGCATGTAACGTTCGCGCACTTGCTCGATCAAATAAGCTTCTTTCAAACGGCACTGTTCACTTGTAAGGCGAGCGTCGTTCATTTTTGACTGAAGCTGGTTGCGATTCGACAAGTAAGACGCAAGCCCACGCTGAATCTCGAGGTAGCGATTGTTCATCTGTTCGAATTCGTCGCGGCCTTGTGCCACTTCACTTCGCGCGTCTTCTAAACGGCGAATCATTTCGTCCAATTGGATTTTTCGCTCTTCCAAAACAACCGAGTTCGAGGAAATCGATTCGTTTGATCGTTCGCTTTCAAACGACATTCTTGAAAGCTGTTGCTCTGTTTCATTCAATTGCTTCGTGAGCATTTCTACTTGGCGCTCAAGCCCATCGCGTTCCATCGTCTTGGTCGCAGAATGTGTTTGAAGTTTTCCAACTTCGTCTTGAAGCGATCCTACACCACCGCGAGCAACCTCGAGATCTTGCGTTAGGATCTCGATTCGCGACTCGAGTTCTACTTTTCTTTCAAGCAGATCAGTGAGGCGCATTTGCAGTTCATCTAATTCATTTCGGCGAGTTTCTACTTGTGTGGCAAGCGAGTGAACATCGCGATCCTGGCGCGAGATGGCCTGTTCGCAGTTCGAAAGTTCTTGCTCCGCGCGCTCGAGATCTTTCTTTAACGAAGCGAGCAGAATTTCTTTTTCTGTCGATCGCTTTTCCACCATCTCAAGTTCTTCCGTCAGAACACGAAGATTTTCTTCCATCTTCTTGAGGGCCACTTGAGCAAGAGCAAGCTTTCCGCTCCACTCGTCTTTTTTCTGAGAGAATTCTTTGATTTCACGACGACGCTGAAGAAGTCCGCTATCTGCAGATTCTGCTGTACCGCCCGTGATCACACCGTCAGCAGTGACTGTGTCACCCTCGAGAGTAACAAACGTCCATTCCGGCGCTTGATGACGTAGCTCAACGGCTTCCGAAATCGAATCCACGACCGCGACGTTTCTGAGAAGCCTGCGGATGGTGCCTTGGAACTTTTCTGGCGCGCGAACGATATCAGAAAGCACGGCGCGAATGCGTGTGCGATCGGGCTCGGCCGAAGTCGATTCGACCACTTGCAACCCACCGGCAACAAAGCTCGATCGACCAGACTTCTGTTCTTTTAAGAAATTAACTGCACCAACCGCCGAATCCGGCGTTGGCGACAAGAGCATTTGAAGTCGAGGCCCAAGGGCTGCTTCCATCGCAAGTTCGAACTCCGCTGGAACTTCGACGACTTCCGCGATCGGATGAAATTCCGCAGCTTCGCCTCGATCGGACTCTGGAAGCGATTCTAGTTTTTGTTTTTGCCAGAACATCACGGACTTCACACCCGCTTCGAAACCCTCAAAGTTTGAAGCAAGGTTTTCGAGTCCGTAAAGCTTCCCGGTGACGTCGGCAAGTTCTTGCTTAAAGGTTTCAACTTCTTCGCGACGTTCAGCAATTTGTTTGGTCAAATGCGCGCGATTGCTCTGGAAGCTCTCGACGTCTTTTGCAAGATCCATTTGATCTTGGCGATTTTTTTCGAGCTCGTTCCACACTTTTTTACGTCGAGCTTCAAACTCGACTTTTTTGCCCAGGAGCTCTTCCAAAATTGCTCGCGCTTCGGTTTCGCGCTCTTCGATACCGGCAATTCCGTCGGACAGAGCCGCGACGCGACCTTGGATCTGCGCCTCACCTTGTGTGACGGTGATAAATTCCCGGCGACTGTCTGTCAGTTCCGTATCAACTTCATCGATGCGCGAAGCCGCTGTTTCCCAGCGCTCTTTCTTTTCTTGGTATTCAGTCGTGAATTTCGACGCTTCTTCCGCAACGACGGCGAGCTGCGATTTCAATTTTTCGAGTTCCGAAGAAAGCGCGATTTGACGAGCTTGGTGCTCTTCCAAGAGCCCACCCGTCATTTCTTTATTGCGACGAGCGGCTTCAATTTCAAAGCGGAGTTCTTGAATCTGTGCTTCCGCAGAAGAGACCTGCAACTGCAGCTCTTGTGCTTCGCGCGCGAGATCTTCGACGGCCATTTGCTTTTCAGTGACGGCCGTCTTTAAAGTCTCGACCTCAATTTCCTGCGTGCCCGCTTCTGCCTGGGCAGCCGCCTCGAGAGCCTCGGCTTCTGCGAGCTCCTTTGCCGCAGCTTCCGATTTGTCGCGAAGTTCGAGGTACTGCCGAGAAGAAAGCCACATGTCGAGATCGTCGGCTTCACGCTTTAAGCCGCGATAGCGTTCAGCGCGCTGGGCTTGACGCTCCAAGGAATCAATCTGGCGTTTGAGTTCGTTCACGATGTCGTGCAAACGAATTAAGTTTTGTTCGGTCGAAAGAAGTTTGCGTTGAGATTCACGCTTTCTGGCTTTGAACTTTGTGATTCCGGCTGCTTCTTCGATCAAATGGCGACGATCTTCTGGTTTCGATGTTACAAGCTGACCGATCGCGTTCTGTTGAATGATCGAAAAGCCTTTAGCACCAGCACCTGTGTCCATGAAAATTTCTTGGATATCACGAAGACGCGAGGGCTCTTTGTTGATGAAATATTCGGACTCTCCACCGCGGTGGAGACGACGAGTGACCATAACTTCTGAATGTTTTAAGTATTGGACAGGAAACGGACCGCCATCGTTTTCCAGCGTCAAAGAAACTTCGCACATGCCCATTGGCGCATAGCCCTCGGCACCGGCAAAAATAACATCTTCCATCGAAGCGCCACGGAGATGCTTGGCCGACATTTCACCCATAGCCCACATCAATGCGTCGACGATATTGGACTTTCCGCAACCGTTTGGTCCGACGATGCCTGTGATTCCAGAGTCGAATTGGATCACCGTTCGGTCTTTAAATGATTTAAAGCCGACGATTTCAAGTTTCTTAATTCGCACGAAGCCCCCCAAATGCGATCGGCGCATACGCGCGCCAAAGCCATAGATCTTCGATCCTCAAAGATCAATTCAGCACCATCCTTGGGCCAAGCCTAAAGTCTTGGTTGCCACCCGCACCCTGGTCAACCCACCATTCAGGTACCTCCTACATTTTTGAAACGCGCCGCACAAAACGGCAGCCAGGTTGCTCAAAGAAAGGCCATAGGAGCACAAGAATTGGCCATTGACGGGCCCGGCAGAGGTTGGAAACAGGCCACGGTCATTCCAGATTGCCACGAAAAAAAGCAGATCCCGTGGGGTCTGCTTTAATTTGGGGGGAGCTTTGATTTTAGGTAGCTTCGCTTTGCGACCGAGCTACTTGCGCACGCGGCCTGCGCGCAGGCTCTGCGCAGTGACCGGAGTGAACTTCACTTTGATGTCGATTGGTCCGTTCACGCTAGAAAGATCTTGCGTGATGATGACACTGTTTCGTTGATCATCATAAAGCCAACCCTCGCCAAGAGCCTGCACTTGATCGTTGAGTTTCACTTCGATCGTTCCCCACTCGGGGATCGATGCCAAGTCAACTCGCGGACGCGAAAGCGCTCGTTCGCGAACGTACCGGCCGAGATCGGCCATCGCGTCACCATAGTTTTTGTCACGCAAGCCCATGAAGCGACCGCCAAGATCACGAATGAAGCCTTGAATGTTGACCGGCTCTGTTGGACCACGACTTGCGTATCGAATAGCTGGATCTCGTTCCTTTTCGGCATCTGTGCTTCGCGCCAAAACCCCGAGGGCCGTCACTTGATCGCGATATTCTTTGCCAAGCTCTGCCCGCAAGAACTCTTGCAACTCGCCTGACGAAAGATCAAAGGAAGTGCCATCGGAATTTCGAACGGAGGCATCGGAATCCGTGATGAAGATCAAGACCAAGTGGGCATCGCGGCGGCGGAAACCTTTGTTCGCGCCTTCAGCCATGGGACTGCTGAGTGCCATACGAACAGGTGAAAATACCTCTTCGATATTTGGTCCACCGGTTTTTTGTTCGCGCCATTTTTCGTTGTAAGCTTCAGTTCCGATTTTCATCGACGCGCGAAGGACCTGCAACCAACCTGGTTCTTTTCCAAGCTTAAAACCCTGACCAGCGAGGTATTCGTCATAGTTTGTTCGGCTTGAAACGAACCGACCAAACTCTTCAGGCATTGGCTTTCCATCGGGACGTTTAAGACGTCGCAATTCGCCGGGGCCGTGATCCTTTTGCATTTCTTTGAACGTGACTGTGTCCCACACAGAAACTGCGGCGATGTGGAAATCGATGCCGCTGTTCGCAGCAAGCCCTGTTGTAAAGCGGTCGATGTTTCGACTGAGATCATTTTGCTCATCAAGCATCGAATCCGAGTTGTCGATGATCATCATGATATCGACTTTTGGAGTCACGTTTAATACTTGTGGCTTAGATTCGGTCGCCGCGACCCCGTACTTTACCGGCGGGGCCATCAAACGTGGGTTTTCTGGTGAGCAAGCAATTCCAGCGGCCGCCAAAATTGCAGCGCCAGAAATTCCAATTCGCGCCGCTTGGATAGCGCCATGGCAAACGCTTTTCAGCGCGCCCAATTTTAAACTCGTTGCATCCGTCATCATGACTTTGGCCCCTTGCCAGCTACCGCTGCAGTTTTCGCTGCTGGGCAACCTTTCGCATTCACATGGTAATTATCAAGCTCATCCAACCAAACATCTTCGTCGTCATCGGGAAACACGAGAGTGTTTGCATCGCGTTTGATTTCCGTTGCCGGGGTCTTTCCATCCGCCAAATGAATATCCGAATACATGCGGCTGACCGCCTCGACTTCAATCAAATGAAATTTGCGCAAAACAATATCGAGATCTTTAACATCTCGCGCTGCTAGCGCTTTAAGTCGTAGACCGACAATTCGTGCATGCCGATCCGACGCGCCAGGTTTCAACATATCTTTGAATGCTGATTGAATCTTAGCATCGCGATAAACGAGGCGTGGCAGCGAACCAAGTTCGGGTCCTGCTGAGACTCGGGACATTTGACCAATCTCGATCGATCTTGTCAGAAATTTTT
>JAXMMN010000444.1:0-2450 GCA_034366485.1 Bdellovibrionales bacterium | reverse complement strand
TGCACCGACGGTGTTCTCAGTGGAACTGCGCAATTTCCAAATTGCACGATTCAACCTGCAGCCGCTTGCACAACGCCCTGGGGCGTACAAGTGCCCCATGGAAACACAGCGATCGGCTATTTAACCGCCAACGTTCCGTTTGGTCAGTCTTGTGATTCTCAACAGCAAGTTCGAATGTGCAATAACGGTGTTCTGGCCGGTACAGCATCTCTGCAAAATTGCACTGTGGCCCTGCCACGAAATTGCAACGCTCCTTGGGGGGCAACTGTCATTCACGGAATGAACATCGACGCCTACTCTCGCCAGACTGTACCTTTTGGACAGTCCTGCAATGTGGGTGGAGTCTTCGAGCGTCGCACCTGTTTCGACGGAACGCTCAACGGAAGTTTTGGCTTTCCTAATTGTACGACGCTCGGTCCATAGCCAATGCTTTGAGCGTCGCGATTACGGCCGCCTCAAACAGCGGCCAGCTTCCGTCCGTCAGTCTCGGTACATGAATGAAACCACTTCGCACGCGGGTGAAACGAAGTCGCTCTTGAGTCTGAAAAAAGAGGTCGTTACAAACATAGGTTCCGGCCGAATACGACTTGCGACAAGGAACATTCGCCTCTGAAAGCGATGCCACCAGCGCCTCGACCGGCAATGTTGTCGGAAGCACCCGTGGTGCGCTGGGATCGATGGGACCACTAAAGGTTTTACCCTGATTATCACCGCGAGCGGTTTGATCTCCACCTCGTTCGTTCACCGCTAGCATTTCGATGTCGAAGGTTTGCCGACCTCCAGCAAGGCCGAAACTGACAATCACCTCTGGCTGAAACGAAAGCCGTTCTTTTTCTAAGCGCAAAAAAGCTTGATCAAATTCCACCGGCAGAACCAATCCTCGAACATCAAGTCTTGAGAGCTTTGGGTCGGCTTTGTGAAAATCGCAAGAGTTTACAAACTGTGCGATTGCTTGAGTGGGATTCACTTTTTCTTCTAAAAAGGGCTCAAAGCCAGTGATGAGGACCTTCACCAGCAACCTTGTTTTTCGAAAAACTCGGCGATCTCTATGCGCTCCATTTTTCGCGCATATTGGCTCAATGAAATTTCACCCTTCAACTTCGGCATGCGATCACATGGTTTTTTATCGGTGTAGCTGAGCGTTTTTAGCTGCTCTTCCATCTCGAGATTCAACATCTCCTGTACCGGCACAAACCCGATGGCATCGACAACAAAGGGGTCGCCACCCGCCTTTATCAAAGTTTCGACAATTTGAACACGCTTAGGTCCCCGCGAAAGTCCAGTCAGCGCATATCCAAGCGCTGTCTGTCCATCGCGGTCGCGATGATTGACGTTGGCACCGTTCTCCAAAAGCCACTGAATCGTCTCAAGATTACCCATACGAGCTGCCACAAGCAGTGCTGTCACTCCGACAGCCGACGTCGTATCGATCGACTTTCCGCCGGCGAGCATTCCCTTCAACTGCGCGATGTCTGCCGTGCGGGCGGCCCGAAACCATGGATCCGCGACAGTCGCTTGATTCGGAGCCGTGCTCACGCAGCCAGCAGCCATCAAAGTAAACACCGTCAGAAGAAGAGGTTTCAACATCCTAGAGATTCCTTCTGTACTGACCGCCGACTTCGTAAAGCGCTTGAGTCATCTGATAGAGCGAGCAGACTCGCGAAGCTTTCATGAGGGCTGTAAAGACATTTTCACCTTTAAGTGCCGCGTCTTTAAGTTCCTGAAGAGCGATGGTTCCGGAAGCGCTGTTCGACTTCTGATACTCGGTCACTCTGCCAAGCTGAAGATCTTTTTCTTCGTAGCTCGCGCGAGCCATTTCAATTTTAGGCGGCTCGTAACCAGCAACCATGGTCTTTGGATTGATGTAGGTGTTAACACCAATGATCGGGAGATCGCCGGAATGCTTCAAATGCTCGTAGAGCATCGATTCATCTTGAATCTTTCCGCGCTGATACTGAGTTTCCATCGCCCCCAACACGCCCCCACGTTCTGCGAGTCGAAGGAATTCATCCAGTACGGCTTCTTCGACGAGATCCGTTAACTCTTCAAAAAAGTACGACCCCTGCATTGGGTTTTCGTTTTTCGCCATGCCGAATTCTTTGTTGATGATCAACTGAATCGCCATTGCTCGACGAACACTTTCTTCCGTCGGCGTCGTGATCGCTTCGTCATAGGCATTCGTGTGAAGAGAATTGCAGTTGTCGTAAATCGCAAGCAATGCTTGAAGCGTTGTGCGAATGTCGTTGAAGTCGATTTCTTGCGCATGAAGAGAGCGACCAGAAGTTTGAATGTGATACTTCAACTTTTGTGATCGATCGCCTGCCGAATAGAGATCGCGCATGGCAATTGCCCAAATTCGTCGAGCGACCCGTCCAATCACCGAATATTCTGGATCAAGTCCATTTGAGAAAAAGAACGACAGGTTTGGAGCAAAATCATCCACCTTCATT
>JAXMMN010000443.1:0-3958 GCA_034366485.1 Bdellovibrionales bacterium | reverse complement strand
AGAATGGGCTAACACGGTAAAGCGACTATGACAAAGCACTTTCTTGGACTATAGACTTTCTTGACCGAAGCTAAACGCTCGGTATTGCTGCATTATGGCGGAACCTGTGGAAAACAACGACGATCTGCGATTCATGTCCCTCGCATTGACCCTTGCCGACGAAGCTGCCGCCCGCGGTGAAGTCCCCGTCGCGGCGGTCATTGTTGAAAATGGAATCGTGATCGCGACCTCCGCCAATGAAAAAGAAAAGGCGATCGACCCCCTCGGTCATGCAGAAATTCGGGTCATTCGGGAGGCGGCGGCGAAACTAGGCCGCTGGCGCCTGATCGGATGCACACTTTACGTGACACTGGAACCCTGCGTGATGTGCGCCGGGGCCATCGTTCATTCGCGGGTTGACCGTGTCGTTTATGGCGCAAAGGACCCCAAAGCCGGAGCCGTCGAATCGCTTTATCAGGTTCTGACGGACTCTCGCCTCAACCACCGACCGCAGGTCGAAAGCGGCGTTTTGGCAAAAGAGTGTGGCGACATTCTTTCCAAGTTTTTTGCGGCCAAGCGTAAATAGCTCAGGGTTCACCTGCGATTGCTACAAAAGCATGCACATTCCATTGCGGCTCAAGGATGCGGCGCGGTAATCATCGGTCGCAGTCGCGACGGCAGGTCGCGCCAAAACCTTTAACTTTTACTGACCAAAGGAAACCACCGATGAAAATGTCTCAACCGACTCTTTTCTCCCTTTTCGCAGCGACACTTGTTTCTGCTTCGATCATGACAGTTTCCCCAGCCGCTGAAGCGACTGCGGCACAAAAAGGAACTTTGGTTCCAGCACGCGTCACTGACATTAAAGTGGTCGTCGCCCCAGCAGGTTCGCCAACTGGCGTCGGCGCCGCGCGCGCATTTGCAACAATCACAGCTCTTGTTCGCTTCTGCCGAGGCGTTGCGCCAGAACAATTTGAAGTGAAAGTTCGCAAATCGACAAAACTTCAGACGATTGAGATCCTCGACATTCACCGCGTCGACTGCCGCTCTATGGGAACAATCCAAGAAGTCGTATTGCAAACTTCGGCACTTGAAGCTTACAAACCAGTCGTGATCAAAAACACGTACCTCGTCGATTACGGAATGTAAGAGAAAAGGAGAATTCATGGGCTCAGCAGTTTTAGAAGGCTACTCGCACCCAATGCTCTATGTGAACAATCTGGGCCGCGCGGTTCAGTGGTACAAAGAGGTACTTGGATTTGAAGAGCGTTTTGTAGCTCCTGAAGCCTATGCTTCCCTTTTTCATCCTCAGCTAAAAATGCGATTGGATCTTCATCCAACCGAGGCCAATTCAAAAGATGTCGGGTTTGGTTCGATTCAATACTTTACGACTTCGAATCTTGATAACTCGATCGCCGCTCTAAAAGAGCGCGGCGTGAAAGTTGGTGAACCCCGAACCGAGGGCGAAAGCACTCGGTTTGTTTCCTTCTGGGATTCCGAAGGAAACACACTTGGTCTTGAACAAGCCCGCATGGGCCATTCTTAGTCTGGTTACTTTTTGCCGGCTGCCCAGCCGGCGATTAAAGAAGTTCTTTTCCGCCAAGCCAGTTGCGGACCTTGGGCGGAATTCTGATTTTTCCATCTTCCGTTTGGTGCTGTTCTAAAAACGGCACCAAAATTCTTGGCGTTGCGATCGCCGTGTTGTTCAAAGTGTGGACGAACTTTACGACGCCGTCTTTGTCTCGGTAGCGAAGATTCGTACGTCGTGCCTGCCAGTCGTGAAGACTGCTGCAGGAGTGCGTTTCGCGGTAAAGCTTTTCGCTTGGCACCCAAGTTTCGATATCGAACATTCTAAATTTTCCTGCGCCCATATCGCCCGTGCAAACTTCGACCACGCGGTAATGAAGCTCGAAATCCTGAAGAATTTCTTCCGACGTTTCTAACAGCAATTTGTGAAGCCGCGCCGACTCTTCTGGATCGTTTTTGCACAAGATGTACTGCTCAACTTTGTTGAACTGATGCACTCGAATAAGTCCTCGCACATCCCGTCCCGCACTGCCCGCCTCGCGACGGAAACAAGGGGAAACTCCGCCATAAAGAAGCGGCAGCTGATCTTCCGACAAGATCTCGCCCGCATGCAGGGCATTGATTGGCACTTCCGCCGTTCCAGCAAGGTAAATGTCGTCTTCCGGCATGTAGTACGCTTGATCGCGACCCGTTGGGAAATTGCCTGTGCCGATGAATGCAAACTCGCGCGCCATCGCCGGAACACTGATCAGCGTGAAGCCTTTGTCGTTTAACTTTTCAAGTCCATAGCGGAGAAGTGTGTGCTCAAGCAAAACGAGATCACCCTTCAGCGAGTAGCTGCGCGAACCTGCAACGGCCGCGATCCGCTCGAATTCCGCCCAGCCGCGCTGGTTCAAAATTTCGACGTGGTCTTTCGGTTTGAATTTAAATTCTGGCTTCACGCCCCACTGTTTTACTTCGACGTTACCAGAGTCATCGGGACCGATCGGCGCACGCGGATCTGGAATCATCGGAACGAGATACATAAACTCGAGAAGTTTTTTTTCAGCCTCGTCAGTCGCCTCTTTTAAGGCATCGATTTCTTGGCCCACTTCGCGGCCGCGTTTGATGATGGCTTCACGCTCTTCCGGCGTTGCGCCCTTC
The DNA here is from genome assembly GCA_034366485.1 of Bdellovibrionales bacterium. Taxonomy (GTDB): domain Bacteria; phylum Bdellovibrionota; class Bdellovibrionia; order Bdellovibrionales; family JAMPXM01. The sequence continues at coordinate 1,309 of JAXMMN010000443.1, read as the reverse complement.
ATCTTTTTCGCGTTGGCGTTTTTTTCTTCGTTCAGCGACTGGTTTTTTTTCTTAAGCTCCAAGAGCTTCTGATCGGCCGCCAAGAGGTCATCGACGTTGAGATTGACGCGTTTTAACTGAACCGCCTTTTTAAGCGCTTCCGGGTTTTCGCGAATAAGTTTGATGTCCATCATGTGGCGTGCCTCCTGGTCCGAATACTCAACCGAACTGCGTTTTCGAGACTACCTCAAACCGCGGCATTGAAACAATGGCATTGAAACAGCGGTGGTTTCAATCACACACAGCTTTTTGCACATGCCCCAAGGTTTCCGAGTACCGAATTCGACAAGTGGTCAGGTCCTTTGGCAGCTTTTGGATCAGGCGCACCAGTGTATTGCCGTACTGGCAAACAAGGAAAACGTCCTTTCCCTTGGGAAGTTCAAAAAATGTTTCGTTGGCAGTCGAGTCTACTGGCGAGGGCTTAGCGTCTAAAACCACCCCGTCTTTCGGGTGTCCCTCAGAAAGCGTGGCGCCGGTGAAGATCTGGCGAGAATTTAAGACTTCAACGAAAGAGGACCACCCTTTTACGGGTGCCGAAGCAGCCTGTTTTGTTCGCACTTCTTCGGGGCACATGGCCTCAAATTTTGATGCTGGCGCCGCGGTCGGTGGTGGCGCCTGGGGCGATTTGGGGGGCGCCGGGTCGTTTGCCTTGGCTGTGGAAAAAAACAAAATCGTGGAAATCACCAGAACGAGAGATCCGACAGTTTTCACGAATAGCTCCTATCAAAATGGTAAATCGAACGGGTCAGGTTAAAATCCTAGACGATCGGTCGCCGTTTTGAGAAGACTCCATCGATAGCTGACCTCGGATGCCGCGCTCAGCTATCAAACCTCCGGAGAGGTGGCCGAGTGGCTGAAGGCGCACGCTTGGAAAGCGTGTTTAGGGTAACACTTAACGTGGGTTCGAATCCCACTCTCTCCGCCAATTTTTTCGAAATTTATCTGCACGATCTATGCACTCGCGATCTAAGTTAGCAACACTCGCTTGGATCTTTGTCGGGTCTAGTGCCCGATCGTGCTAAATTGTTTCGGTGTCGCCTTTTTTCGATCGTACAATTGAACAATGACAACAAACTTTGGATTTACTCGAGTCCTCTTCGTCATCTTCTTTGCAGTTGCGACAGTTGCGTCGCGAGCCTCAGCCGACACGTTGACAGACAAAACCAAATTTCTCCCAACCCCTGTCGAGATCACAGTTATCGAGAAAGCCCGGTTTGTGACGCTGGCAAACCTTGCCAAACTTTCCCAGCAAGCAGAATTGCACGGAACA
>JAXMMN010000442.1:0-5063 GCA_034366485.1 Bdellovibrionales bacterium | reverse complement strand
AACGATGAAGTTCGGTCCTTGAGCGATTTTCTTACGGATGTTGATTTCCAATTTGAACTATTGGACATAAACGAAATCGTGCCTCGTCTTAAATTCATAAATAAGTCGAAAGCTGAGCAGGACATACGTGAATTCCCCTTCCGCTATGGAGTCGAGGATCTCACGGAAGTTTTGGGCCTTGCGGATGAATTTGCTGTGATTCAAAAGACTGCAGCCAAACTTGTAGCGCCGCTTGCCGCTGATAGAACGGGTCGTGCGCTGGCAGAGTTTCTGGAAAAAGCTAATGCACTAAAACACTCAGATCGCGTTCGACACATTCAAGGACTCTACGCCACATTGAAGTTAACGGAAAACGTCGAGCTGCTTGATCCAGTATTTGCGCGCTTGCAAATTCAAGTCGTCAAAAATCGAAAATCCGACAACAAGGCCAAATTGCCGACGGAGGTCGACAAGGCTCAAACGTCGTTTGATTGGTCGAAATCAAAGCCTTTACTGGTTCAGGTACTTCCTGCGAAAATTGTGAGAAACAAAGATTCGAGTGCACAGCAAGAGCCTCGCATAAAATTGGCGCTTGAGGCCGAAACGGTTTTCCTATTGCTTCACTACTTCCATACAGCTTTGCCGGACTGGGAAGGCTTGGTCGGTCAGATGGCAGAGTCGGACGAGGGGAGCAAGTCTGTCTTGAGTTTCAGCTCGAAATTTTTTGGTTGGATGCCGGCCATCGATGTACACGGAAGTTGGCAAAATAAAATGGCCGATCGGTGGGTCGATCTTAGTGATGCCGTGTGCAGCCCGCATCCTCCGGTAGGCTACGGTTGGGAATGCGTTGAGCTACAGTCCATGCCGACAAAAACAATTTGTGATCAAAAGCACAGCAAACTTGATCGAAACGCTGTGCCGGTCAAGGCGCCCGCACGGTCAAAATCTTGCGATATACTTTCTAAAATTTCGTCTGAGTTGATTTTCGATGAAATCATGGAGAATTACAGTCGACCGGGCCTTTAAAAGCCGTATCTAATTTTGCGAACTCGATAGGTGTCGGTCGCATCAGACGCAGCTTCGGGCGAAAATTCAATTTCGCCTTTGATTGCCGGCCCTGAAAGTTTAATTTCAAAACAGCCATATCGGAGGCCATTATCTCGAGCTTCTTTTTCGGCCTTTTTGCCTCTTGCTTCAATAAGACTTCGTGGACACTCGAAAATCTCTTTTGGTTTGATTTCCAAACTTAAAAACTGGGCCGCTTTCTGTTTTTCCAAAAGCGACACCGATCGAGGAAGTGCTGCCGACAAACAGCGTTCAAGCAGGGCCTCTTGATCTTTTGCGACGGCGGCTTCTCGGCAAGATTCAAACTTCAGCCATGCGTCTCGCAACTTTCCGGGCTCTGTTGGCGTCACAGAATTGCAGATTTCATGGTAGCTGACGATCGCGGCTGAAGCGAGAATAGCTGTTAGTAGTCGGGAGATTCTGACAGATCTCATTTTGCCGTTCTACTTTTTTCGGTGTCTTGATGAAGCGGAGCTTCTTTCGCTTCCACGTCTATTTTCCAACCTGGTGGCGCGACTTCAACTGTTGCTTGCATCAAGGGTCCGCTGCTCACTTGGCGAGGCGGTGGATCAGGAATTTTGTGTATGGCACCAGCCTTTGTTTTCATTTCTCCGCCATTGTTTCGATTGAACCAAAACGGAATTAGATTTTCTCCGCCAGAAAGTAGGCCTGAAGCTTTCGTGAGGATGTCTTCCACCGTGTGCGGCGTCGGGACTTCAAGCTGATCGTGTTTCAAGCCTCGGCAAAGTGGGTGAAGGGTCAAGACGCCGAGATTTCCGGGCCGCGATTTGGTCAGCGCCTGGCAAGTGCTTTTCGAAACGGGACAAGTTGAATTCATGTTCTTTGCGTGAGCCAAAAAACCGGTCAACGATTCGGCGGAGGCAAAGCTGCTACAGTTGATCGTTTCATCGACGGAGGCATCGAGATATTTGAACAGATCAAATTTTCTGCTGAGAACAAACTTTCCATTCTTGCAAACGACGTGGGGTTCTGGACCGTCCACCAAGTTTTTCCAGAAGCTGACGCCCAGGTGATTGGCCGACAAGTCGGCGTAGGATTTCACGTTGGTTGTTTTCAGGCCCCACGGACCACTTTCCTGGTCGTGGTTGAGTTTAAGAATTTCATTCTGGTTTGCAGTCGTTCCGCCGGCACCAGCAATCCAATTGAGATATCCGTGGCCAAAGAAATGGTCGATTTTATCGAGTCCAATCATGTGCTCGCCGGACTTGGTTTTGACTTTAAAGGTTTCGGTCCACATAAACCGGTGTTTACTGACGTAGGGTTTAAGTGCGGAAGCATCTGGTTCTCTCGGGCCAGCGATGTATTTATAGGCCGTGTGACGAAGCGCCCCTAGGAACTCTGGGAAATTGCGATCGAACGCGTAGAACATTCGGCGTTTAAGTACTTCGACCGAACAGCTCGACTTCGACGCGTTGGCGTCGGCGAGGGCTTCGTCGAGGAGCACATTCAAAACGGCATTGATCGCCTCATTGGCAATTGGAGCTTCGCGATCTGCGCGACCGGCGAAGTCATCCGGCTCGCCGGCGCCCGCAGGCATCGCCGACATAAGAATTGCGAAAAGAATGAAGAGTAGCTGACTAGGCCGCTTGGTCATCACTTGAAGCCATCGCTCGATCAGCTAGTGCCGTGAAGGCATCTGAAGCTGCCAGGAAACGTTCGTGGGCTTTGGCGCGCTCGGCCTCGGGCTGACGATCGGGGTGAAGACTTAAGAGAACTCTTCGACGTTCCCGTTTCAGCGCTTCAGGCAGAATTCCGCCGTGTCTGAAATCGCCGTTGAAAAACCGTGCGCCGTAGCGCGCTACGATCTGGAAAGCGACTTCTGCTTCGGCATCTTGAAAGCCTGGCGACTTTGCCGTCGAATCACCGCGACCACTTAAAATTTGCCCCATCATTGCGGCCAGTGCCTGAACCTTGGAGTCGCGAGTGGGTACCGGCGATGAGCGGTTAAACGACTTGGCCGCGGACGGGCGGCCAGTGTCTGTTTGCCGAGCACGAAAATCGATGAGCCGAGCCACGAGATCATCTGTCGGCCGAGGCGTTCCGCCGATGATAGCTTCTTTCGGACGGGGATTACCGAGTTGCTGAAATTCTTGGCGAACGTCATTGACGATCTGATCGATGAGAACATCGAAGAACGGATTGCCATTTTGAGGTTTGATTTCGAACGCCATAACTCTTTAGCGGATGAAATTGAGACACTCGTGAGGCCAGTTTCATCAGTAGTTGTAGTTTCGCCGTTCGTAAGTCTAGGCTAAGGGCCGTGTCGCAAGCATCGAACGAACCTATAAAACGGAAATGGTTTTGGCCGGTCCTCTTCGCGTGGATGAGTCTTTTTGCTCTGGGTCTGATCGACAATGCAAGAGGGCCAGTTTTTCCTGATGTGCTGAAAGAGTTCGATCTCTCTGATACTCGCGGGAGCTTTTTCTTTTTGATTTCGTCTTTCGCGTCAGTGACTCACAACTATTTATTGCGAGATTTTCTCGCGCGCACAACGCCCAGTCGCCTCGTTGGGATCTACACGATGATCATGGCGGGCGGCGGTCTATTGATCTCGATCGCGGAATCCTATCCCACGATGTTGGTGGCCTGCGCGCTATTGGGAGTCGGATTCGGCGGCCTTGGCGTCGGACAAAATGCCGCTGTGCAAGAGGCGCCGCGAAAGTATCGCAGTCGCTCGATGGGTCTTTTGCACGGTATGTATGGCATTTCGTCCTTCGCTGCTCCGCTGTTAATCGCGGGGCTCAGCGTGATCAGCTGGCGCTTTGCCTTGGCTGTGGTTTGCCTGCCAGCAGTTGCCGTTGGGTTTACCGTGATGGGGGAATCACTGGTTCACGTATGGCGTGAAAAGGTGAGGGCTAGGCAATCGCCGGTTCCGATGGTGCCATTTGACGGGATCTCAATGCCTCAAGGCGAGCCGCAAGAATCTGTCAGCATGTCGGAAGTCCAAGCGAAGCGTGCCAGTCGCACAGCGGCGATTGTCGTAGGACTCTTGGTTGTTGCGGAAATATCCATTTCGTCGCGCCTCAATTTACTTGCTCGGCGCGAATGGGGCTTATCGAACGAAAGTGCAAACGGTTGGTTGGCTTCCTACTTTGCCGCTATGACGATGGCGAGATTTTCGCTTGGTCTTTTCCCATTGCCGATTGAGACGAAGTCCCTATTGAAGTGGTCGGCGATTTCAACCGTGCCCTTGCTTCTTTTTGCGTTCCTTCCGCTCGGATTGACGGCAGAGCTAAGGCTTTTGGCACTGATCGCCTTCGGGTTTCCGATTGCCTTAGGGTACCCGAGTGTCATGACGAGAATCGCCGAAATCTTTGGTTCCAATGTCCAGGCGGTCACCAGCCAATGTGTCCTCTATCAGGCGGGTGCGGCGATGTTGATGCATTTTGCCCTGGGGTGGGGGGCCGATCTTGTTGGTTTATCCTTGGCGCTCGCCTTGGTTTCGGTGTCGGCGGCCCTTGGCGTTGTGTTTTACCTAGGGAAATTAGAGAAAAATGTGCGTTTTCCCTAGGGTTTCACAGCTTTTCCGATGTGGATTTAGGGCTGTGGATATCTTTGGCGTGGGCGAATTTCTAGTGCTGAAGCCGGGTTTTCCGGTGTTCCGCTAGGAGAATTTTAAAAAAAAAGCATTTTTCTTTGATTTTTCTTTGGACAAGCGGACAAGAGTCGGCTCATCATCCAATTGTCGAAACGATAAACGAACGCTAACGATAGCGTTTGGTTGGAACAAACAAGCGCGAATACATGCGCAAGGAGAATGTCCAGATGGCAAAAAAGAAAGCCACGAAGAAAGCTGCAAAAAAAGCGACTAAAAAAGCCGCTCCAAAAAAAGCGACTAAAAAAGCCGCTAAGAAAACTGCAGCTCCAAAAAAGGCGAAAACAAAGCGCAAGCCAAACGCAGCTTTTATGGCTCCGTTGACTCCAAGCGCGCAACTCGCTGAAATCGTTGGCGCGAAGCCACTTCCACGCCCACAAGTTGCAAAGAAAATGTGGGAGTA
>JAXMMN010000441.1:0-2820 GCA_034366485.1 Bdellovibrionales bacterium | reverse complement strand
CGCCTTCGACGCCCGCGAGAATTCCACGATGAATGGCCTCGAAGCTAAGTCCTTCGTGGCCATCCTGAATGAACGTAGGAGCGTAGCGCAGCTCCAAAAGGTCGATGCCTTCCGCCGAAGCATCCTCAATGCATTCTTTTGTCACACGTGTGAGGACCGCTTCGCTGAAGAGGGCCTTTTGTGCGGCCAAAAATTTACCTAAAACAGCGCCAAGATCTCGCATGGGTTCTTTCACCAAATATTTCGCGGCGAAGTCTTTCGGCGAAACCGGCACGATTTCTCCGGCTTCCGTGAGAAGCTCGCGCAAAGTTTGCGGCCTGATTGAGCAGTCCAAGTGGCGATGAAGGTCCGTCTTTTTTAGCGACGCCCAGCGGCTGGATTCTAGGTTTTTCATGCCGCTCATCCTAAACTCGTCCCTATAGGAAATCGCCTTCAAACTGCTGCCGCAAACCATTTGACGCTTGGCAGGAATCACGAGAAGAAAACGGGCATGTCGCAAAATACACCGATCACCCCTGCCGTTCCTTTGAAAATCAATTCGCGCCTGGCTTCAGCCAAGGGTCTTAAGGCGCATTGGCCTGCCAAGGTTCAGTTGAAAGACGGAACGCAAATCGAAGTTGCTGATCCGCGAGCGACACGAGCGATGGTTGCGTTGATGGACATGGAAGCACAGCTAGGCGGAGCGGCTTCGCACTTCGGTGGTCCGTCGGCGTTCGCTGAACTGATGTCGGCCACGCACGGACTGATGTTTCGTGAAGCGTCCAAAGCGGGCCAAGAATGGTTTGAACGTTTTCACTTCGTTAACGATGCCGGTCACTGTGAAAACGGACTTTACGCACTTAAAGCCAATTACAAAATGGCCGGCCTAAGTCTTGAATCGTTGCGCGAATTTCGGTCTGTCACATCGAAGCTCACTGGCCACGGTGAGGCGCACTTGTTTCCAGAGGGCGTGTTGATTTCAAACGGACCTCTTGGTTCGGGTTTGCCTCAAGCACAAGGTTTGGCGATCGGGGATGCGCTGGCAGGGCGTCGCGACCGTGTAACGGTTTGTGCCCTTTCCGATGGCGGTGCCATGGAAGGTGAAGCCCGTGAAGCGTTTGCAGCGATACCGGGACTCGCAGCGAAGGGAAAACTTTCGCCGTTTGTTTTGATTATCAGCGACAATCGCACGAAGCTTTCGGGCCGCATCGATCAAGATGCGTTTTCGATGGAACCCACGTTTAAAAGTTTAGAAAGCCTTGGTTGGAAAGTTCTTCGTCTTGACGACGGTCATTCGCTTCAGGCGTGCACGACGATTTTAGAAGAGGCGATTGATTCTGTTCGAATGAATCCTTCGCATCCGATTGTGATCCACGCGAAAACCGTCAAGGGAAAAGGCAATAAGAAAGCGGAAGCTTCGGCAACCGGGGCGCACGGCTTTCCATTGAAAGTCGCAAAAGAGCTGCCAGAGTTTTTGAGCGAGATCTATAGCGGTGCCACGGTGCCTTCTGAGTTCCTAGCTTGGTATGAAAAAGTACAAGCCAGAGAAGATGCAATGAACGCTGAGAAAGCGTCTAAGGTTCAAGCGCAAATGCTTCCGACCGCACCTGGTGCAAAATTATTGAAACTTCATCCATCAGAAAAAATTCAGGCCGGAGTCGCAAAGGCGATGATCGAAGCGAGAAAGCGTGGGCGACCAGTCGTTTCAGTCTCGTCCGATCTTCAGGGCTCCACTGGCGTCGCCGACTTTCATAAGGCGTTCCCAGATTCGGCGATTGATATTGGGATCGCGGAGTCAAACATGATTTCGACGGCAGCGGGCTTGTCGCTTGCTGGCTATATTCCCTTTGTCGATACGTTTGCACAGTTTGGCGTCACCAAGGGCGCGCTGCCAATCACGATGGCGAATTTGTCTCTGGCGCCTGTGATTGGTGTTTTTTCGCACACTGGTTTTCAAGATGCGGCCGATGGCGCAAGTCACCAAGCGCTTTCGTTCTTGGCTCAAGTTTCGAGTATCCCGCACGTGGAAGTTTATTCGCTTTCATCCTCGAGCGAAGCAGATGATCTTGTGACGGAAGCCATTGAAAGTTTCGCGGACGCGCGAGCTCGTGGAGAAGTTCCGCCGACAAGACTCTTTTTCTTGGGGCGCGAAAACTTTCCTCGCAGGCTGACCCCAGAGGGCGCAAAGCACACATTGAAGAAGTGGCCAGTGGTGCTCGAATCAAAGGTTGAATCAGCGCTCGATCAAAGTTCTCAGAAGCATGTGACGATCGTCGCCGCGGGCTCGTTGATGCCAGAAGCGATCAAAGCGTTCGACTTGCTCGCAGAAAAGGGAATCTCGGCCACGGTCATTCACGGAAGCTCAGTCAACCATCCAGATCTTCCAACATTGAAGCAGGCACTGTCGAAGTCTTCAGGTCGCTTAGTGACAGTGGAAGACCACCGCGTTGTCAGCGGTATGGGTGCGATGTTGGCCCACGCACTTGTTCAGGATGGTCAGAATTTGAAATTGAAATCGCTGGGAGTCGGTGATCACTTTGGTCAAAGTGCCTACTCGGCTTTGGACCTCTACAAGAAACACGGACTTGATTCGGTCGCGATTTCAAAAGCGGCCGTCAGCCTCTTTTAAGGCGCGATCGGTTGAAAGTTAGGCCGGCGGGCTAAGAATTGAATTGAGCATCGGGTCGACTTTTGAAAGCGCTTTTTTGACGGACTTAATGACGTGGACAAGTGCGTTCTCGTTTCCGAGAATTCGCTTCACAACTTCGACGGACGGGTTTCGAACGACATCGTGGCCGCTGGATCCCGATTTCATTGAATGTACCAAGAGATTAGCCAAGT
>JAXMMN010000440.1:0-4491 GCA_034366485.1 Bdellovibrionales bacterium | reverse complement strand
GTGTGGGCAGAAAGTGTATATCGTAATGATATGTGTATGAGTTTCGCCTCAGGAACAGAGCAACGTGAAACTTGTGAAGCCAACGCCAAGGCATTCTTCATAAGTAACACTCCGACCTACAACGAAAGACTTACCCGCATCGTGAATTGGATTAGGCTAAATCATCAGTTGGGTGATTTCCCAGATACCGTTGGAGCCAAACCTCAATTTAGATTTAGCAATGGTGCCGCAAGATTCGGAAGTCTTTGTGCAAGAATGAGTCTTGCTTACAGTACAGCAAGCAACGGATCCAACCCGCAAAATGGTTGCGTACAAAAAATAGATGGATCGGAATTTACAGCGAATGATTTGAACTACCAAACAAGAATGCTTGAGGGACTATTGCCAAATAACGACAGCATTTCAGCGTCATCATTTGATGACGAACTATTCCTGACTCGTTATCGCCAGTTTGAAAAAGTTGAAGTCGATCATTTTGACCACTTTCATATCGAGACTTCAAAATGAAAATTACGATTTTTCTTCTGTCGATATTCATTTTTACTGAAAAATATTGCCTTGCGGAAACTATGAGTTATTCATTCCCAGGTCGCGAAGTTCAGTTCGATCAGAAAGTACTTTTCGCATGTGAAACACAAAAGGACATTGAACTTTGCCTATACAAGAGCTTGGGAAAAGAGATCGGATTTAGTACAAAAGAAGGAAAGCTTATTTCCGTCAATTTTCCAAAACTTAGGGGCGGGACATTCATAGTTAACGGGACTACTTTTAAAAAGGCCTTCAATCCGAGCATAAAATTCAATCGGAAGCTAAACTCCTATTCAGTGTGCGGAACCCAAGGACCAATTGAGGTTGGACAATATCAAATTAAAGGCATGGGGAGCTGCATCTGCGGATTTACTGAAAAGGGAGTCTTTGCCTTAAATATGGATGATGGCTATCCGTTTGTTCCGAAAACATTAAAGATTTCTGCAAATAGCGTTGCATGCAATAGTGATATGAAAAGCTTTGATTCAGGATCGATCACCCTTCTCGAAAAAGCAAAAATTTGCGGCTACGATTTTCCCAAGAACACAGAATTCTATAAAATAGAAGGCGGGATAGCTTTCAAAGCACCCAAAGATGGAGCGATTGACGGAAAAGGAGGGGTCACACTTTCCCTAAATAAGGGCGTTGAGTACATGGCTGACGTTACGCTAGATCGTCCCTGCAATTGGGAACCTGTCCCCACCTCCTCAGAAGAAGATTAGAATCAAGATTGATCCTCGATTCACAAACGCCCGGTGCCGAATCCGTCCACCTCTAAAGAACTTCTCGAGCCTAGCTGGATTGATAAGAGGTCACGCGACCTCCGAAGTGCAATATTCAATAGAGCGACTTAGTCGCTAAACCAAAGCGAAGCGCGTGTTTTATGGTCGCGCTTCGCGCGACGGGGAACACGCGCTTCGATGCTTAATCGCTACAGGCCGCTGGCCTTCCGCTGTTATGGCGGGCATCCGCACGCCGTCCTAACTCCATCCTCAAAACGCTTTAAACGCTCTCTAAGCCCTTGGCCGAGTCTTGCTACTTCTCTTCTTTGTTACCTTCGCTCGCCTGATAGCCGGGCGCTTAAGAGGAACAAAGGAGTAAACATGAATCATTCGAAATGTCCTAGATGTGGAAGCTTGGCCTATGAGCATTTGAGAACCCATTCTTATTGCTGGGAATGTGGCTATTCCCCCGATCAAGACGCCCGTGCGGCCTTAAAGCCGCCGCTGAAAAACCGCCAGCCGGCGGTCGTTGTAAATAGCGGCGGCCCTGGGGCCGCATTGAAAAACCGCCAGCCGGCGGTCGTTATTAATAGCGGTCGCTTGAGGGCGACAGCCAAGCGGTCGCTTAAGAAGCGTGAGCCGCCCTTAGCCCTCCGCGACGAACCCGATCATCCTCGTCGCCCGGAATATCTCCACTAACCCATCCATTTAATAAACGAACGCCCGGAGCGTTTCAGTAGCGAAAGAAGGAATCATGAATACGAAGTCACCAATTACTCCAGTTACGAAAAATGAATCATTCGATCCAAATCATGCGAATGAACCTGTCACCGCCCAAAAGGCTAAGAAGGAAACGTTTGATATCTTGATTGCGAAAGGCTTTGAGACTACCGGCGTCTCAGGAGCGTCCGAAAAGCGGACTACGTGGCACAAAGTAGGAAAAGCTTGGAAAACAAAGTCTGGAAGTAGCTTAAGCCTCGAACTCTTCCTACTTCCAAATCAGCGCCTCGTTATCCCAATGGAAAAAGAGGCACTAAGCGATCATGCAGGATCTTGAGCTAAGTCACGAACATCCAACCACAAACTAGATCGTTAAATTCGGTAGCGAAGGTGGAAGACGTCAGATCGCGAGCGCAAACTGCGATCTTTGTTTTATCGATTGCCAACAAAATCATCTTTTAAACAGGAAAAATACAAAATGAAAAATTCGGCAATTAGCTTTGATAAACTCGAACCAATTATGAACGGAATGAAAGTAGCGCTCTTGGCGCTTTCTCTTTCAGTATCACTTTCGGCATGTGAAGCAACTTCTAGTTCTAATGGCGCAGGTCCTGGCTCAGATGTCTCTGCTGACTCTTTTTCTGATCCGTATAGCCACCGTGCCTATTGGTCAGATGAAAAGGAATCGTGGGAAGAAAACCTAATCACGATTACAATGGGAAACACCACGACCTATACTTCCCCTCTTTCTTACCCGCTTTTACCAAAAGAATTTAATTTAGCCTACATGGGTATCCGTGGGCCATCGTGCACGGCTGAAGTCGTGACTGCTAGTAGCGAGATCAAAAAGATCAACTGCGAAGTCGACAAAGAGCCAGCCTATTTAAAAGTAACTGGTTTTGAATTTGTTTTGGCGAAAACAAACCCTGGCAAATTCGTTTTAAACATCCATCACGCGGGCCACACGTATTCCATCTCGATGGAACAAGTCCCCTACTTTGTGAAAACAATGTCTGAGACTTTATTGTTTAAAACTGATTTTCTAGGGTCAGATTACCGCTACCTCTATTCATTAAACTTAAAAGAAATTGAATCCTATGAAGGTGTTTTCCCAACTGATCAAGAAGCCACTTTAACTCTAAATTCAGAAATCTATGATTCAAGCCTCGATCTTTCTAGCTGCTCAATTCGACAAACTGTAGCTCCTGAAACCCAGGAACTAAAATTCAAAGTAAAAGTCGTTACCAACACTTCGCCAGATATCAAAAAACATTGGGCCACACTTGCAAACTCGAAACTTCAAACATCTAGTCCCAATATTAAAACCGCCCGCAGCGTGGCAGAGCCGCACAAGCTTCATGTATTCACGAACGATGAAAAGGTAAAATCGGTTTTAAGCTCAGAATTCTCAATGCCAATGAGAACAACCACTTTTAAGTCGTGTGGTGTCTCCTTTGATCCCGAAATTGGCCGCTCAATGCCAAGGAGCGCACAGAGCAATCCATACATTGGAAAAAGGGAGCTCTCGCGAAACATCTCGATCCAACTAAAGGACCTAGTTCTAAAGAAGGCCTCAAATCAAAATACAAAAACCTTCGGCACTCCGGAAGTCGAAATCGCTGTCGCTAAATTCTCAGCACCCCATAGCCCTGGGTTTGTATTATGATGTGGCAATGGAACAGACAAATGATCTTGATATCAATGCTCTCACTCTCTGCATGTGCGGGAACACCCAGAGAGAAGACTTTAAGTCTTATGTTAAGCGGTGTCGCTATGGGTGCCGCCTACGGCGCTACGAGACCTGAGATGAAACGTGAAAATGCATTCATCTTTGGCGGAAGCCTTGGCGCTTTGGCCGCAGGCTTAGGACTATTTCTATTTAATGACGACGGAGAAGCCTTAAAGGTAAAACTCGAACGAGATATTTTAAAATTGGAACTAGAGAAGAAATCTAAAGGGACATTGATCAAAGAACTCCCCGCCACCTTCTCAGCCAAAATCCCAAAGCAGTATCTACCACTCGTGAGACCGGGGTCATGGAAGGTGTTGGAGGTGGATCAATGGGTGGAGGATGGGGAGAATAGGCTGGTGCATCAGGATAAAATCATGGAGTTGGTTCCACCGTCGCTAGCCCCCTAGCGGCGGTGGGCGCTACTAAAATCGGCTGATCTCATCGTTGAATTCGGCCATGGCTTTACGTGCGACGTACAAGGTCGTACGTCTCCTGCAAGCCAAGCCTCTTCGCCTCGACTCAGACGTTTTTGGTGCGCGCTGGGATTAGAATTCAAAGCGCGCCTCGTCCTTGGACTGCCTTGAATCTGATCGATTCCGATTCCCACTGTTCCGATTTACAAATCCAACTATAGAGAATCTTAAAGCTTTCGTCCGGGTCTTGGTGTCGATTTTGAATCCGAGAGTATTACACCTTCGTTCAACCAAGATTCTCGGAAACCCTTTAAGCCCATGCAGTTGCATAGCAATAATTGATTATGTTAAATTTGAGATTCTTCAACGGCATTTG
>JAXMMN010000439.1:0-1830 GCA_034366485.1 Bdellovibrionales bacterium | reverse complement strand
AAAGGTTAAGTTCAACGGACTTAATCGTTATCAGGCGCTGATTAAGAATATCGTCAACGCGAACCTCGTTTCCTCTGCAAAGTCGAAACGTCAGTTGACGATGCTCGATGATCGCGACGGTCGAATTGAAGAAAAAGACTTCAAGATCGATGAGCTTGATGAAGAAACAAAGAAGCAAGAAAAGACGATCGAAGCTAATAAGCGACGAATCGCTAAAATCAAAGATGATCTCGCGACGCGTGAGCAGTCTTTGAAAAATCTGAAAAACCTTTCGGCGAAACAGCGCAAAGAAGCAGAAGCGAAACTGCGCGAGGAACGTCAGGAAGCCAATCAGAAGATTGCCGAGCTTGACGGACAAAACCGCGAGGCGACGGCACAGCTTCAACAAACACAAGTTGAGTTGGAGCGAAAAACGAAACTCGCAAGTCGACTTTCGACGGACTTAAAGAAGTCGAAAGAAGATTTCGAAAATTCGATGGCTCAAGCCAAAGCTGATCACGAGGCGACAGTTGCACGTGAGCGAGCGGAGTACGAACAGCAGATCAACGCTGCAAAAATGACGGCCCAGCAAAAAGCGGCGGCGGCTCGCGAGTTGAAAGACAAACTCGCACAATCTGAGCGTGAGATGAATAATAAGATTGCGGCACTCGAGGGCGAGCGCGCGCAGACATCGAAACGTCTTGGCCAAGTTGAAGCAGATCTCGCAGCAAAAACTCGCGAGTCTGAGAAGCTCGTTGGCGAACTTCAGCGAAAAACAGGCGAGTACGAGCGCATGTTGGATGGCATCAAGGGTGAACATGATGCTGCAGTTGCACGTGAGCGTGGAAAATATGAAGCAGCTCTTCGTGCGGCAAAAGGTTCGGCGGCGGAAAAAGCAGCGGCCGAGCGTGCGCTGAAAGAACGTCTGGCACAAGCTGAGCGTGAAATGCAAGACAAAGTGGCTGGCTTGTCGACTGATCTTGAGGGGGCGAAACGAAAACTTGCTTCCGCAGAGAGACAGTACGGCGATTCGATTCAGAACCTGCAGAAAACAAATCAATCGTTACAGCGAGATCTTAATGCAAGCGTCAATAAGCTGAATGCTCAGCGGCGCCTTGCACAGCAAATCAAAGCCAACCTCCGCGCGGCAGGCGTTGACGCTGAAGTCGATCCGAAAACGGGCGACGTTACGATTTCTTTCGGTGATGAGTATTTCGATACAGGTTCGGCGACCTTGAAGCCAGGAATGATTTCAGTCGTTCGAAAAACTCTGCCGGTCTATGCGCGCAGTCTGTTCGAAAGTGCAGAAATTGCTGGAAAGCTGGAGTCCGTAGAAATCGTCGGGTTCGCATCGCCGACCTTCCAGGGTCGAGTGGTAGATCCGCAGTCGATGGCTTCGCGAGACCGCGCTGCTGTTAACTACAATATGGACTTAAGCTATCGTCGAGCGAAGTCGATTTTCGACTTCTCGTTCGATCCGCGAAAGATCACTTTCGACAAACAGAAAGATCTTTTGTCGTTGGTTAAGGTTTCGGGTCGAAGTTACCTGTCCGCTGATCGAGCTCCATCTAGCGCTGCCGGCGCAGATGGCGATTATTGTGCAAAGTATAACTGTAAGAAACACCAAATCGTTGTGATTCGATTCACATTGAAGGAATAGGTCGTCATGGAGATGCAAGATAATGTCAGTGAAGCGTTAATGACGAACGTGTTTAACACTGCGTCTAACAACATCGTTCCAATCATGTTGGTGATGTTTGTGATTGCAGTGCTGATGCGAGTGTCATTGTTCTGGGTCATTCGAGCAAAGCTGCGCTTCGCACGCGAATTTGCCGTACGACTGCACTTTTA
>JAXMMN010000438.1:0-1451 GCA_034366485.1 Bdellovibrionales bacterium | reverse complement strand
CTCGACCTACGTTTTTCAAAAGCTGATCGTCGCTTTCAAACCAACAACCATTGATAAAGAAGTGGCACTCAATACGCGCAAGTGCGACAGCCATCATGTCGCCAGTAAACTTATCAAAGGTTTTCTCATCCGGAATCAGGTGAACAGTTCCACCTTCCCAGCCACTCCAAGCCTTCGCAGCTGCAAGCCGCTCTGATTCCACTTTGCTGGTTAGCCGTTTGTAAAACGCTGCGACAAGATCGTCTCGCTCTGCTTCGGGAATCGGCTTTAAATAGCTCTGCCAAAGATCCGGAAAGATCTTATCGGCACCGCGCTGGTAGAACCATTCGATCTCTTCTTTTCTGCAAAGAAAAATCCCGCGCAATACAAGGCTGCTAACACTGTCGGGGTGAGTCTCGGCGTAAGCAAGAGCCAGAGTCGAACCCCAGCTGCCACCAAAGACCATCCACTTCTTGATCCCCAGGTGAAGTTTCAGCTTTTCAATGTCAGCGACAAGATCCCAGGTCGTGTTTTCACGCAAGTCTGCGTGAGGTCGACTTTGTCCCGCACCTCGCTGGTCGAATAAAATAATGCGAAAATGCGCCGGATCAAAAATTCGACGATGAAAGGCCGAAAAGCCTGCACCGGGTCCGCCGTGAAGGAAGACGACGGGCTGCCCATTGGGGTTCCCAACTTCTTCAACATAGAGTTCGTGGATTTCGGAAACTCGAAACCAGTACTTTTTTAATGGCTCAATCATTGGAAAAAGTAAGTTCTCGACGCTATTGGACTGATCGGTTTGAATATCCGGCATAATTGACCCTTACACGCTCGGTTCGTCGGACTCAATGGAATCCGGCAAGCGTTTAGAAGTTCGTGCACCAAGCAGCCGAAGCTTTTCGGCTCGAGATGACAGATTGCCAGGCCCTTCCGTTAAACGCCGACGTGCAGCTGCTAAACTTTCAGATGCTTTTTCCAATTCTTGCGCACTATCGCCAAGCTCCAAACTAAATTGAACGAACTTGTCGTAGAGCTTTCCGGCTTCTTCGGCGATCAACAAGGCATTCTTCCCTTGCCGAACTTCTCCCCAAAGCGCCGCAACAGTTTTCAACGTCGCAAAGAGTGTCGTCGGAGACACGACAGCAACACCCGCTTTGGCGGCATCTTCCAAAATTTCAGGCTCGTAGCGCAGTGCTTCGATCCAAGCCGGCTCGACTCTCGTGAATAGAAAAACAATTTCAGGACTTTCAATACCTGAAGCCAGGTCGTAGCGCTTAGCGCCTAAGGTTTGAATATGCCGCTTCAGTGAATACACGTGCTCTTTAAGAGCTGCGTGTCGAGCTTCATCCGATTCTGCACGACAATACCGATCCCATGCAGTGAGTGAAACTTTAGAATCTACAACAAGCGACCGACCGCCAGGAAGTCGGACAATGATATCTGGGCGAAGAGTTTCGCCGTTGGTGCCCGAC
>JAXMMN010000437.1:0-3083 GCA_034366485.1 Bdellovibrionales bacterium | reverse complement strand
GGTCGATAATTTCGTTGCGACACAACCGTCGCCGACGCTTTACATCAATTTAACCTAAGCTCAATTGGATCGCGTCATTGTTTGCGAGACTTGCATCGAGTTTTAGCACCACTTGTCCACATCATGAACCCAGCAGCCGATGAGTAAACTCGAGACATTCCGTCACTGTGAAGGTGCGCATGAGCCATGATTCAAATCGATCTAAAGTACCGCAACCTAAGCGAATTGATGAACTTTTGAAGGAGTACGGGTTTCGTGCCGATGCCCCTGTTTCCACGAGTCGCGCTTTGATAGTAAATCTGGTGCGCTCGGCCTACGGTCATGAAGCGGCGAGAGAGTTCATTCGTCAGATGAATCTGTCGGAAAACCAGGAAGTTAAATCGACACTTGAGAAAACTGAGTTTCAAAAATCCTCAGTCGCTACCGTGGAAAACTCTGTGCGTAACACGCGTCAAAACACGGATCTTCCTACAGCGCCCGAGCAGCTTCGACTCTTCGACGACACGGGCACCGACTAATCACCAGTCCGTAGGCCCAAACGCTAGATTAAGTCGCGTCGTGATGTTCACTCCACAAACTTGACCGTCATTTCAGGTAACATTTTGGATCAGGTACCATTTTGGAACCGATTTAGAGATGTAGAAAATTGAAATGAAGATCAGGAGGATCTCATGGCGAAACTTCCCGCGCGACGGGCTGCTAGGATGGCAGCACTCGCGGTGTCCGGCATCACGGTAATTACAGCGGCCCTTTTACTGGCTCCGCCGGTGAGATCCGAATCTGACCTAAAGATCGAGAGTGTTCCCGGCGAGTTTGTCGTTCAGTTGAAGCCGTCGGCAAACTTTGACGGCTTTGAAAGACAAGCTCTCAGTCTCGGCGCCGAAGTCGTAGAGAATATACGGGGTGACTTGATTCTGGTCCGCGCAGCGGGGGAATCGTCCAAAGCGAGTGGCATTGCCGCTCAGAAATTTGCAGCGCAATTATCGACTTTGTCGATGGTGGAAGTGGCTGAGCCAAACTACATCTACCGCGCCGTGAAACTTCCGAACGATCCGGATTTGCAAAAACTTTGGGGCCTAAAGAACTCAGGTGCTGCCGATACGGCTGGCGCGCGCGGGCTTGCCGGCATTGATGTCGGTGCGGAATCTGCCTGGGAAATCACAACGGGTTCAAAGTCAGTGATTGTCGCAGTGATCGACACAGGTATTGATTTCGGCCATCCCGACTTGAAAGCGCAAGCTTGGGTGAATGAAAAAGAAAAAAATGGCAAAGCCGGAGTAGATGACGATAGTAACGGCTATGTCGATGACGTGAACGGCTTCAACTTTGCCGGCAATAAAGGAGATTCGACGGACGACAATGGTCACGGCTCGCACTGTGCGGGAACCATTGGCGCAAAAGGCGACGATGGCAAGGGCCTCGTTGGCGTCAACTGGGACGTGTCGATGATGGCGGTGAAATTTCTTGATAAGTCGGGAAGTGGAACGCTCGCCAATGCAGTGAAGTCTATTGATTATGCGAGAATCAATGGCGCGCACATCATGAGTAACTCATGGGGCGGAGGCGGTCCGTCTGAAGTTTTGAAAAAGTCGATTGAAGATGCAAATGCGGCTGGCATCTTGTTTGTTGCGGCGGCAGGAAATGAAACTAACAACAACGACGCAAATCCTACGTACCCAGCAGGCTATGAAGTCGAAAACGTTCTTTCCGTTGCTGCGATCGACAACCGCGGTGCGCTTGCTAGCTTTTCAAACTGGGGGCAGAAGACTGTGCACGTCGCTGCACCAGGGGTAAACATAGTTAGTACAGTTCCCGGCGCCAAATATGATTCCTATTCTGGAACCTCGATGGCAACTCCGCATGTTGCTGGGATCGCCGCACTTTTGTTGGCACAAAATAGTTCGACGACCCACCTTGAGCTCAAACAAAGAATCATTGAATCTGCGCGTCCGCTATACAACTTGAAGACGCGCGTAAGTTCCGGTGGCATCGCGGATGCCTACTATGCCCTGAGCGGATTAACTCCGCCGGCAGATCCGAACGATCCCTCGCGTCTTCCGAACAATACACCGTACAAGTACTCTTCAGACCACCCGTACAAAGAGAACACAAAAACGGAACATAGAATTACGATTTCAGGCGCAAAGAAATTGGCCGTTCGGTTTTCACAGTTTGAAACGGAACCTGGATACGACACGGTCTCGTTCTTCGATGGAAAGGGTGCGTTTGTTGGTTCACTTAGCGGAAAGCAAGAACCTGGCATCACGTCGCCACTGATTCATGGAGACACATTGGTAATCAAGTTTTCGTCAGACGAAACGGTAAATGCGTACGGGTTTGACGTCGAATCAGTATTGTCAGAATAAAAAACCGCAATCACATACGACGGCCCCTGATCTTGCAAACGAAGATTCGGGGCTTTCGGGCGACAGGCTCCGGCAATAATGTCATCTTTGGATCTGGTTTGTTCGAATCGGCCAAAATGGCCCAAAGTATTTGGCCCGAAATTATTTCGCTCTTATTAAGGCCGATCTCGATGAGCTAGACTCGCGACCCCTTCCCTTTCTATCTCCATCTCTTTCTGCAAACATAAGTTTGATGAATCCGCTCAGAAATTTTGATCCGTTGTTATTGCAGGTTATCGAAAGATCGTCAGATTTTTTTGGAATTGCTGACGCGCAAGGTTCGGCAATTTCAATTAATCAATCAGGTCGAAAAATATTCGGTATTGATTTAGAGAAAGACATTTCCGATTTAAACATGCTGGACTTCTTTGCCGCAGATGTTCGAAGAACTCTTTGCCAGGAACTCGAAGCAAAAACGCTAAGAAGTGAAAAGTTAAAGCGAACCACTTCAGTTAAATGCTTTGCGACGGGTGAAGTGTTCAATATGGATTTCGACTTCTTCTATATTCCCGAAAACAATTGCAGGGGACCCATGTTTATGGCCGTCGGCAAAGATCTACGGGCCTCTGACTTCAATTTAAAACGTTTAAATATTTTTGAGGCAGTCATTGAGAACTCGAATGATTTTGTTGGAATTGCTGACACAAATTTCCGGCCCAATTACTTAAACCCAGCGGG
>JAXMMN010000436.1:0-4184 GCA_034366485.1 Bdellovibrionales bacterium | reverse complement strand
CGGCCAAACCGTAACTTTGGGACAAAAGCTGATCGATTCGCGGCGGATCTTCACCGCGAACAAAGCTTCCGGGTGGAATTTCGGCTGAAGAAAGGGAGCCTGGCGTCACTTCAACAAACTTTTCGCCGATGACACCCGCCAAGTTGATGAAAAACCGCGAATCCGCGCGGACAGTTTTCCACGCATCCCGACTGATCGACAAAGTAACAGTTAGCTTAACCTCTTCACCTGTCGCTGTTTTTTGTTCCGGGGTGAACTCGATCGACTTCACCTTACCTACTTTAATGCCCATCACGCGAACTGGGGAGCCGACATCAACACCGCCAGCGAAATTGTAGCCCACTCGAACGTCATAGGAAGATGCGAAGGGGTTGAGGGCACCGAGGTACCAGACAAAGCCTAGAATCATGACGATTGAGATAATAAATAGTCCGCCGACTTTCACTTCGGGAGACCATGGCTTCTGCGAAGGGTTCGATCCGCTTGAATTTGACATGACTCTATTAGAGAGGAATTTGAATGATTAAACAACCCATCGAAGAGCTGTCTGTTCTAATAGAAATAACTCATCAAATAGGACATCAGAAAGTCTAGGACGATAATCGCGACGGATGAGGACACCACGGCATTGGTCGTCGCGAGTCCGACTCCTTCAGCGCCCGGTCGACAGCGAAGACCACAATAACAGGAAAAAAGCGGAATCACTGCGCCGAAAACGGCACCTTTGATGACGGCAAATACAAGATCCTGCCCCGTAACAAAAGGGCGACTCATTTCCATGAAGAGTCCGGCTGTGTAGCCGAGCTTCACAATTGAAACGCCCATGGCCGCCAGAAGACAAACAAGATTGGCAATCAAACTGAGAATGGCTCCAGCAATTGCGCAGGCGACGAGACGAGGCGCAACGAGAAAGCGAATCGGATCGAGTCCTAACATTTGCAGGGCTTCGATCTGTTCGGTGATTTTCATAGTCCCGACTTCTGCCGCCATTCCCGCACCCGCGCGAGATGTGACAAGCAGTGCCATTACAACCGCGCCGAGCTCTCGAAGAATCAGCATTGCAGCAAACCCGGGCACCATTGAATCGTTTTGAATCACAAGCTTCATGTGAAACGACGCCTCAATAATCGTGACCATCGCTGCTGCACAAACGCAAAGCACAATGATCGGAAGACTTTCGCCGGCAACAAAGTAAATTTGCCGCGCGAGATCACGCCAGCGAAATGGCGGCGTCGCGGCCGCCGAAAAGCTGCGAGCGGCCAGATAGCTGAACGAAAATATATGATCGAACGCATTTCGAATCATGCAAGCACCATGGCTTCAAGTGGGACCGGAACCACGCTCGACAATATGACGCTTAAAAAAGTTTCCGCGATGAGGCTCGTCGCCCAATCAGCCGCGACAAGTGCGACCATTGTCGCAACCGCAGTTTCGACGACCGCGCGTCCGACACCGCGCGCTCCACCACTGGCCGTAAATCCTTTGTACGTGCAGATCGCCGCGAGAACGACCGCGTAGACCAGACATTTAAAGATGCCGGTCGCAACCGACGGAAGCTTAACGATCGTCGGGATATGTCGAAGGTATTCGTCCGAATTGATTCCGGCGAATCCAATCGCCAGCAGTACTCCGCCGAAGATCGACATCAAAAGTCCAGCTGCTAAAAGTGCAAAGCTAGAAAGGATGATCGCAATCATTCGCGGCAAAATAAGCTCTTGATAGGGGTTCGCACCCAAACAGCGAATGGCGTCTATTTGTTCTGTTACGCGCATTGTGCCAAGCTCGGCCGCCGTGAAGGCGCCAACTTTTCCACTGAGCATGAACGCGATCAAGAGCGGGCCGACCTGGCGGATGGTGGCACTTGTCGAAAGCCCACCGAGAAAACCCATCGCTCCATAAGCTTCAACCTGCATCGCAAATTGAACTGTCATGATGGCGCCAACAAAAAAACCCGCCATCGCTGTCGTCGGAAGGCTTTGGACCGTGACTCGCCAAACTTGCATGAAAACTTCGTGGCGATTGACCCCTTTTCTGATCAGAACATCCATCGACTGAAGGAAGAACTGAACGCAGCCCCCAATATCCGCTAGCAAAGTCATGCTTGCACCGCCCTGGCTTTTGCTTCTTCCAAGAAATCCATCACAAGTGGCTGCTTTGAATTCATAATCTGCTGAACAGTTCCCTGCTCGATGATATTCCCCTGATCTAAGACGATGATTCGGTCAGCGATCTCAAGCGCACAGTCCATATCGTGGCTGACGACAATCGAAGTTGTCTTCAAGCGATGTGACAAATCGCGAATTAAAAAATTGATTTGCTTCGTTGTCACCGGATCGAGACCCGTTGTTGGTTCATCGAACATCAAGATCGTCGGCCCCACCGCGACGGTTCGTGCAAGGCTGACGCGTTTTTGCATTCCATAGGAGATCAGTGTCGGAAGTTTGTTTTCTATTGCGTTCGTGAGGCCCACCATCGCGAGGCATTCGCGCACGCGGGGCAACGCCTGCTCGAGAGTCTGCCTTTCGTGCTTCATCAGACCGTAGGCGATGTTTTCTGCCACGGTCATCGAGTCGAACAAAGCGGGATGCTGAAAGACCATGCCGCACCTTCGGCGAATTGGCAGATAGTCTTCTTCAGACAGATGAGTGACGTCTTGTCCGTCGATCACCACTTTTCCGCCGTCGGCCCGCAAAAGACCGACCAAAGTCTTCAACAAAACAGATTTTCCGGTACCAGAGGTGCCGAGAATGAAAACGATTTCACCTTGTTCAATTTGAAGAGAAAGACCCTTTAAGACTTCTCGATCTCCGAATCTCTTAATCAATCCTTCAAATTGGATCATGGCTGAGCACCGACAGCGGGCTCCGGTTGCCCGCGAAGGAATCTTGAAACACGCGGATCTGAATGAGCCTTCGTTTCCTCGACAGTACCTGTCACAATCAATTTTCCCCGAAAAACAAACGCCATTCGATCCGCAATTTGGAAGGCGCGAGAGAGTTCGTTGGTGACCAAAAGCAGAGTCGATTGATCACGGCCTTGAAGGTCTTTGATGAGACGAATAATCTTGCGACTTGTGATGGGATCAAGCCCGGCTGTCGGGTCGTCGTAGAGGATCAAATTTGGCGCGAGCGAGAGGGCCCGAGCGATTCCCAGGCGTTTTTGCATTCCTCCACTAATTTCAGAAGGATAACGCTCGGCGGCTTCCCCTAGTCCCACCGCATCAAGAAGCTTGCGACTGACCGCTTCAGCGTCGGATTCGAGGAGGCCCAAAGTTTCGACCTGAGGAAAGTTAACATTCTCGATCGCAGTCAATGAATCGAAGAGTGCATTGCGCTGAAAAAGCATCCCTGTTTGGCGTCCGAAATCTCGTCGTTCAGAGGAAGTGAATTCGCGACGATCTCGACCCGCGATCATGACTTCGCCGGACGTTGGTTCGATCAATCCCGCTATGATTTTAAGCAAAATAGATTTGCCCTCACCGCTGGGGCCCATGACTGTCACAACTTCGCCGCGCCCCACCGCAAGATGGACGTCTTGCAGCAAGGTTTCGCCCGCGATCTCAAGTGAGACGCCACGCAGTTCAATGAATGGCTCGATCTTTGGCTCGTTCTTATATGAAGTGCTCAAATCCGTCCTATCCCGCAATTACCTTTTGCCCCATTATCATTGCTGAATTATTCACAGTGAACACTATCTTCGAACGTTTCACCCTCCAAAGTAAATTGGAGATCGCCTCACGAGGACGCAAATGGCCACATATGAGAAAATCAAGGTCCCAGCTTCAGGTCAGAAAATCAAAATCGGCGCCGGCGGTAAAATCGAATGCCCGGATCAACCGATTGTTACCTTCATCGAAGGCGATGGCATCGGTGCCGACATCTGGAAAGCGTCTGTCGCGGTTTTTGATGCAGCAGTAAAGAAAGCTTACGGCGGCAAAAAACAAATCCACTGGTGTGAAGTCTACGCCGGTCAAAAAGCCACGCAGATGTACAACGGGAACTTTTTCCCAGAAGAAACTTTGACGGCAATCAAAGAGTTCGTCGTTTCGATTAAAGGTCCGCTAGAAACTCCGGTCGGAAAAGGGATCCGTTCATTGAACGTGGCTCTTCGCAAAGAACTTGATCTCTATGCGTGCGTTCGCCCGGTAAAGTACTACACCGGCGTTCCCGCTCCGGTTAAAGAAC
>JAXMMN010000435.1:0-2861 GCA_034366485.1 Bdellovibrionales bacterium | reverse complement strand
TAAAGGCACGATCACGAACATGGGAGCCGAGCTCGGCGCTACGTGTTCGGTCTTCCCATTCGATTCGCGAATGGCTGACTATTTGAATTCGACCAATCGTTCCGAGCTCGCGAAGATTGCGGAAGAAAATAGAGATATTCTTTCGGCAGATAGCGAGGTCTTCGCAAGCCCAGCAAAATTTTACGATCAAGTTATCGAAATCGATCTTTCGACGCTTGAACCACATTTGGTAGGACCACATTCGCCAGACATCGCTCATCCGGTTTCGAAAATGGCGGCTCATGCTAAAGAAAACGGGTGGGGCACAAAGCTTTCTGCTGCGCTTATTGGGTCGTGCACAAATTCCTCCTATGAAGATATCGGTCGAGCGGCGTTTGTCGCGCGCCAGGCATTGGAAGCGGGCATGAAAATGCCACAGCAATTTATTGTGACTCCTGGGTCTGAACAAATCAAAAAGACAATCGAGCGAGATGGTCTCTTGAAAACGTTTGGCGATGTCGGTGCCACGATGATGTCGAACTCTTGCGGACCTTGCATTGGGCAATGGAAGCGCGACGATATGAAAGAGGGGACGGCCAACACGATCGTCACATCGTTCAATCGCAACTTCCGAGGTCGCCAAGACAGCAACCCCGAAACACTTGCCTTCATCGGCTCTCCGGAAATGGTAATGGCACTAGGGATCGCTGGCCGCTTGGACTTCAATCCAATGACGGACGAACTCACGGCGCCAAATGGTAAGAAGATTAAACTCCAACCACCCGTCGCAGATGACCTTCCTAAAAAAGGTTTCGTTGCAGATCCTGATGGTTACCAAGCGCCGGCGGGAAAAAGTGCGTCGGTTGTCGTGTCCCCGACCTCTGATCGTTTGCAGCTCTTAGAGCCGTTCAATAAATGGAATGGCAATGATGAAATCCCTGAGTGCTTGGTTTTAACGAAAGCAAAAGGCAAGTGCACAACGGATCACATCAGCCCTGCTGGGAAGTGGCTGAAGTACCGTGGACACTTGGACAACATTTCTAACAACATGCTTCTTGGTGCTGTGAACGCTTTCACAGGAACACCTGGAAAAGGTAAAAACGTTTTGACCGGCGAGAAGGATCTAGAGTTCGCGCAGGTCGCACGTGCCTATAAAGCCAAAGGCATGAAGTGGGTTGTTGTTGGTGACGAAAACTATGGAGAAGGTTCAAGCCGTGAACATGCGGCCATGTCTCCACGCCTCTTGGGTTGTGTCGCGGTGATCACAAAATCATTTGC
This sequence comes from Bdellovibrionales bacterium, assembly GCA_034366485.1. Taxonomy (GTDB): domain Bacteria; phylum Bdellovibrionota; class Bdellovibrionia; order Bdellovibrionales; family JAMPXM01. The sequence continues at coordinate 1,604 of JAXMMN010000435.1, read as the reverse complement.
GCGCATTCACGAGACGAACTTGAAAAAGCAGGGCGCACTTCCGCTCAACTTCGCCAATCCGAGTGATTACGACAAGGTTCGTGAAGACGATCGCGTTACCATCAAAGGACTCAAGACTTTTGCACCGGGAAAAAACCTGCAAGCGGTTTTGAAGCACTCCGATGGCACGTCGGAAACGATTGAGCTCAAGCATTCGTTCAACACAGAACAAATCAAGTGGTTTGAAGCAGGCAGCGCCCTCAATAGACTGCGCGCTTAAGAAAGAGTCCTCAGCACGAACGCTCAGTACGAACAATGAGACCGGATCGAAAGATCCGGTTTTTTTATAGGCCTAGACGCTCGCGGTAAAGATCAAAGTCGCGAACAACCGAATGCTCGAACTTCCAAGAAAAGCCTAGCGCACCTTCTCGAAGTTTAATCTCGAGTCCATCTTGGTTGATTCGGAGGAGTCCACATTCGTCGAACTTGATGTGCACCTCGCTTTTGCCATCAACCGGTTCTGCTAGCGTGGCAATGCAATATGATTTCGAAGAATTTCGGCCGCCGGCGTGCCCCACTGTTCTCGTACCTGTCACTTTTCGCAACTCCGACCTGACGGCAGATCTATCAAACGTGCGATTGGCGTTCGCGATTCCGAGCGAGACCCCAAATGTCCAAAGTAGAAATAAAAACAGTGTGATGGGAACCATGGCCTTGTCTCGTCTGATTTTCCAAAAGCTAAAGTACCAAGCAACTAAAAATGATCCGCTGCTGACGGCAGCAGTCCACTTTAAGTAGTCGAGCTGATTGAAGGGTAATTGGACCCTAACGATCATCGCCCATGCGATAAGAGAAATTGGAAGAACTAGCAAAACGATAGAAAACCAGGTGCCCGTATTTGCGGTATTTGAAGGACCTCTCATTTTCCAATGTCACAACTATTGGGACAATCTGGTCAATTAGATATACTCAGCTCTCTGCTCTTCCGTTTTGCGCTTGCCCTTATCTTTCGACTTTTTGCCGTCGTCTCGATATTTAGTCAGGAGGCGCGAGTATTCGGCGCCGACCTCTGCTCGCTCGGCGGTACTCAGACTTTTGATTGATTCTTTTAGAACTTCTTTTTCTTCTTCTTTCACGTGGTGATCTACAACCTCAGCCAAAACTTTGACCTTCGCCATCCAGAGATCGTCATCCCCGGTAATTTGCTTTATTTCATTCATCAAGCGATCTGCGATTTCGTGTTCCGAATCGCCTTCAAGCGCTTCTATACGTGTTTTGTCCTTGTCTTTCAGTTGATCGTAGAGAGTTTCTTCCTCTGCTCGCGCGTGTGACGAAAGCATGGGCTCGAATTCCATAAAGGCGGTGTGCTTTTTCGACAGACTTACATCTGGATCTTTAAGAATCAGAAGCAGTTCTTTGATGGGCTTGTGATCGCGAAGAACAAGAGTCGCAATATCATCTGGATTTTGTTTCGCCTGTCGTTTTGTGACTGTGGTTGATGATTTTGATTTCATTGTCATACTTCATCTCCTGTTTTTGCTGGCACGTTTTGTTGACGCGAGTTGATGTTGCAACAGTGGCACCAAGTTCATAGGCGTGCATCCTGCGGTTGCGTTCATGAGCAA
>JAXMMN010000434.1:0-25576 GCA_034366485.1 Bdellovibrionales bacterium | reverse complement strand
GAAGCTCAATGATTTCATTGAGTGCACGAAAGTCGATTCTCTCGGACTGAAGCGACACATCCAGAGGTGTTTTTTCTAAACGCATGCAGCTATATCGGCGCATCTCACCTAGCGGTTGACTCGACGGGCTTAAGGTCGGGGATAATACGGGCTATGAACACCGTTAAGTCCCTTGCTCCAATGTCAAAAGAAGAGGTCGAAGACCTCGGGCGCGAGCTATCGACATGGGTAGGGGCTCAGCTTCAGGAAGTCCTCGTCGACGGTCGTGCCTTGGAAGACGGGGGGCATGAGCCGAAGTCGATTCGCTTAGGGTTTTTCTGGTCCGGCGGTATCCGCTGGCTCGTGTTCGATTACTTGCTTCAGGCGCCAGTGGTGGTCTTGTTTGATGGTCAAGACGGCGTGCCAATGTCTCCACCTAAGCCATCAAAAATTCGGCGCCCCATCGAACTTTTTTTGAGGTCGGCTTTCGTCGGTAAGCGGTTGATGGATGTCAGTGTCACTTCTGGGCGGACGTTGGTTTTGAAGTTTCAAAGTGAACCGGCAGGTGCGCGCCTTGAATTTAAGCTCGATCCTCATAGCAGAAATCTGACGGCGGTCTTTTTTGAAGACGTTCGTGGGAAGATCAAAGAAAAACAGCTTTCGGAATTCAAGCCAGTTTCCGGCGAAGGAAATTTCCGGCAGTCAGCAGTACCGTCTTCCGGTGACTCTGGCGCTGGCGGTGCGCGGTCTCGATCGCAGCTTGCGCTCGATTGGCTAGAAAGAAATCTGCGGCCAAAAGTGCAAAACACGAAAGCGGCTGGCTTGGCCGGACCTGGTGATTCGACCAAAACACCACGCGATTTAGATCGAGAAAAAGTGATCGCCAAGCGGCGCAAGGCTCTTGAAAAAGTGCGTGCCGAGGTTTTGCAAAAGGAAACTTCTCCTTCCCGAGAAATTGGCGAGTGGCTGAAAGAAGCCCAGTCACTGGATTCAAAACCTTTAAATGGAAATCCGGAATGGGAAAGCTACATCGATCGACGAAAGTCATTTTCGGCGAACCTCGAACACCTTTTCAAAGTGGCAAAATCGCACGAGCGAAAGCTTGATGGCACCAAAGCCAGGGCGCGGGAGCTCGAGCTTGAAATAGAGAAACTTGAATCAGGGCAAGCCGACGTTAAAGGACGGCGCGAGGCACGGGATCTCAGTCATTCGACCTCCGCAACAGCGGGGCGAGATTTGTTCAGCCAAGCCGGCGCTCGCGGTCGAAAGGTAGAAATCGCGGCGGATTTGATTTTGTACATCGGGAAAAATGGCGCCGAAAACTTGGCGATTTTGCGAAAGGCCCAACCTTTTGACTACTGGATGCACATCAAGGATCAACCGGGGGCCCATGGGATTATTCGGCGGTCGCGTGGCCGAGAGGTCAGTGATTCCGAGTTTTCAAAGGCGGGAATTGCACTTCTTGAGCAGTCGATGAAGCGGCGCGCGATTGAGATGAAGGGCGAAGCCTATGACGTTTTAATTGTTGAGTGCCGATTTGTTCGCCCAATCAAAGGTGATCGCTTAGGGCGTGTGCAGTACACCAATGACCGAGTTTTGCGAATTCGTTGTTAGGGACACTACACCTTGACAGGATTTCTGGGCGACGCATGATCGAGGTATTCGGAAAATCGCTTCTACCAACTAGAGGGTTCAACAGCTATGTCGACACCTAATCTCAATATGATCGAAGTCACAGATCTGTCCAAAAGTTATGGACCGATCCAGGCTCTTCAGGGCATCACCTTCACTGTAAAAAAAGGCGAAGTGGTCGGATTTCTTGGACCAAATGGCGCCGGCAAATCGACGACGATGAAAATCATCACCGGATCCATGGCTCCGACTTCGGGCTCGGCAAAAGTCGCGGGCTTTGATGTCTTCGAAGATCCGATCGAAGTTAAAAAAAGAATTGGATACTTGCCAGAAAATCCACCCGTTTATGGCGACATGAATATCGAATCGTACCTGACTTTTGTGGCGCGATTGAAGGGCGTTGAAAAAAGCAAAGTTAAGTCGCAAGTCGAAAAGGCGATCGAGAAAACCGACTTAGGTTCGGTCCGTCGCCGATTGATTCAAAATCTTTCCAAAGGATATCGTCAACGAGTCGGGATCGCTCAGGCCTTGGTCAGCGATCCGGAAATTTTGATTCTCGACGAACCCACCTCTGGTTTGGATCCTCGCCAAGTCGCGGAAGTTCGATCGTTGATTCAAGAATTAAAAGGCGAGCACACAATTATTTTGTCGACGCACATTTTGCCGGAAGTGCAGGCGATGTGTGAACGGATCATTATTGTTAATCGCGGCCGCATTGTGGCGCAGGATTCTTTGGAAGGCTTGGCGTCTCGCATGGCCGGTACCTTGGAACTCAAAGTTCGGGTCGCAAGACCAGGTGCCGATGTGGAAGCTGCCTTACGATCTGTTGCCGGCGTCTCGGCAGTTTTGAAAACAGATTCTGGTTACACGGTTAACGTCTTGGGTACAGGCGACGCGGCGATTGAAAAAGTCGCAGAAGCGGCCGTGATGTCGAAATCAGGTCTTTTAGAATTGAGAAAAGAATCAGCCGATCTTGAAGATATCTTCCTGAAGTTGACGACGAGCGAAGAAAATCAAAAGTCAGAGAATATGGCAGCTGGAGGTGTGGCGTGAGAGGAATCTTAGTCATCGCAGGGAAAGACTTAAGAAACTTGTTTTTGAGTCCGCTGTTTTACGGAATAGCAGGCCTTTGCTCGATCGCCTGGACGCTTGTTTACTTCATGGGATTGCAAGATTTTGCGCAAGCCTCGATGATGAGTTCCATGCAGGGCGGGGCGGAAGGCGCAAGTCTTCACTTTGTGGTTTTCGCTCGACACATTTCGCTCGTAAACCTGGTGATGATTTTTGCTGTCAGTGCCATGAGCATTCGGCTTTTCACGGAAGAGCGTCGAGCGCAGACAATGGCTCTGCTTTTGACGTCACCGGTGACGGCCACGCAAATCACTTTGGGAAAGTTTTTAGCGGGCCTCGTCGGTGCATGGGCCTTGGTAGGTGTTTCGTTTTTGTATCCTCTCAGTCTCAGACTCTTTGCCGAGTTTGATTGGGGCCCATTGATCGCAAGCTACATTGGATTGATGCTGATCACAGGCTGTTATGTGGCGGTCGGGATGTTTGCGTCGTGCCTCACGGACAATGCGGTGATGTCGGTTGTGATGTCGCTGATCTTCAATGTCATGCTTTGGTTCATTGGCGCCCTTTCGGACGCTTCCCAAGAACCAGCGCTGACAAAAATTTTCGAACATTTAAATGTCGGGGCGCATTTCATTGGGTTCATCAAAGGTGGAATCAGTGTGGCGAGTGTGACCTTCTTTGTATCGGTCATTGTCCTGATGGCCTTTCTCACCCAACGCGTCGTCGAATCAAATCGGTGGAGATAAGCAATGAGCAAAATTAGTAAAATCAGTCTTCTCCTTTCTGGTCTTTTTGCGGTGTCGGTTGTTGTCACCCGAATCATCTTAAATGGTTGGGTCGGAGGCATGTGGGCACCGTTGGGTCTTTCCATTGCGCTATTCACTTTCGCGGTGATTCGCGATTGGCGTCTGATGTTTGAATTCTTCACGTTGAAGACAACCAAGCACGGCATGAACATGGGTGCCTTGATTTTGACGATGCTGGTTCTGCTGGTAGCAGTAAACTATTTGGCGGTTTCAAAAGAGAAAAAATGGGATTGGACCAGCGAGGGACTCAATTCTCTTTCGGAGCAATCGGTGAAAGCCGTCGAGAATTTGAAGGCGGATACGGAACTCGTCTTGCTTTATCGAACGGGTGAAAACGAAGAACAAATTCGTCGGCAAGTTCAAGACGTGGCGGCGCTCTACACGGCGGCTTCTTCTAAATTGAAACTCAAAATGTACAATGCGCTTCAAAGACCAGATCTCGCCAAAGCCTATGAGTACACGTCGGGGCCCTACGCGATTTTCTTGGTTCAGAAAAATGCGGCTGGAACCGGTGATCGACACATGAAAGTCGAAGAACCCACAGAGGAAGAAATCACGCGCACACTTCTACGTTTTGCGCGCGATAAAAAGAAAGTCGTTTACTTTGTTGCTGGTCACGGCGAACACGACTTGAGCTTAAAGGGACCTGAATCGATTTCTCAGTTTAAATCGGACCTCGAGCTTTCTTATGATGTGAAAGCGCTGGAACTATTTAAGGATCCAACAATTCCCGAGGATGCGGATCTTGTAGTCATCGCGGGGCCTCGGCAATCGTATCTCCCAGCCGAGATCGAAGCGCTGCGCGCCTATGCGAAACGCGGCGGTCGTATTTTTGCGGCCATTGATCCAGATTCTGGTCACGGCCTTGCCGGGTTTACAAAGACCTTCGGCATCGAGTTTCAAAATAACTATGTCTTGGATCCACGAGCGATGATTCCGGGAGCAGGAAACATTGCTGCGATCGGGAATGACTTTTCAACGACAGCAGAGGCCACGCGCCCGCTTCGAAACGGATTCACATTGTTTTTAATTGCCTCGGCATTGAAACGTGCGCCAGATGCACCGAAGTCGATCACTCTTGAAGACCTGGTGAAGTCGGACGAAACACCCGTTGCGACCGATCAACTGACGAATTCACCTAAAGTTCGAATGAAGGGGCCGCACACGCTTGCGATGATGGCGACGGGAAAGCTTGAGGAGACCGATAAAGAATTTCAGGTGATCATTGCGGGGGACGGCGACTTTTTAAGAGACAATCTGTACCGAAATAACTTGAACCGCGATTTCGCAATGAATGCTGTTTCAAGTTTGGCAAAGGATATGGATCTCGTTTCCATTCGGCCCAAGGCGCCAAAAGGCACGCAGCTGATGATGACGCAGACGCAGCTGATGACAGTGTTGTTTGGTTTCCTTTTGCCAGTGCCAATTTTGATGTTTTTCACAAGTGGACTTCTTTGGTGGAGACGTAAGGCGGCATGAAGAAGAGAGCTTTTCCAACAACCGGTATTTTCATTGCTTTGGTGATGGCTTTTGCGACGTGGACTTATTTTTCCGAGTACAAGGGCCTAGAAAAAGAAACGGCGGAAAAAGAAAAGTCTTCCGCGGTTCTTCCTTTTTCTAATTCCAAAGTGACCTCATTTTTTTTGAAGGACTTCGATAAAGAAGCCCCTTTCAATGAAACGTTCGTTCGTAAAGACGGCGAACAGTGGAAGTTAGAAAAGCCGTTGACGGATCTTGCGGACCCGATGGCCGTCGATAGTTTTTTATCGAGCTTAGCGACACAGAAAATCAAAGAGATCGTGGTCGAAGCTCCCGACATCGCATGGGCAACGTTTGGGCTTGATAAGCCGCAGCTGGAAGCTCAGTTCGTCGTGACGGAAGATGGAAAAGAAACGACTCGAAAAATTGTCATCGGCGCGACCCCAGCGTTCGATGGTTCGGTCTATGGTCGAATCGGCGATGAAAATCGTGTGGTCCTTTTTGAGTCTGCGGTGGAAGCGATCTTGATGAAAGAATCGCGGGATTTTCGCGACAAGCGTTTTTTTCCTTTAAGTAAACACCCGGAGTTTTCGACAGCCGAATTTAAGGTGAATGGACGAAAGCTTTCTTTCGAAAAAAAAGATGGCAACTGGATGATCGCTGGATCGGCGGCGTCCTCTGCGGCAGCTGGCGTGTGGCCAGTGGATTCGAAGAAAGTGCAAACCTGGGTTGAAACTGTGTCGGGTCTTCGGGCTTACGACATTTGGGCCGAAGATAAAACCGATCCGATTGTGATTCGCGGCCGCCGCCTGAATCAACCAGCCTTTGAGGCAACGCTGAAGTCTGACAAAGGCGAAGTCTATACGGCGGCAGTTGCTCCACTTGGCAAAGAAGAAGCGGTGGCTGCGGCCACGGGTTCTGCGAGACCGCTGGTGTTTTCTTTAAATAAAAATGTGATCGAATCTTTGCTGAAGTCCTTGGACGATGTTCGCGATTTAAAGTTTCCATTTCAGATGGCGAATGACGCCAAAATCGCCGATATCGCGAGAATCGAGATCGAACGGCCAAAGACTCGCGACAGCTTGCCGGCGTTTGTTCGCGATGGGAAGACATGGAAAATCGCTGACGACGCGGCTAAAGAATTCCTAGCGCGAAAGATAAAGACCGATTCAGTCGACGGGTTTCTAAAAGCCAGTGCAGAGCTTTCAGCGGTGAAAGTGGTGGCGATGAATAAGCCTGCGCCGAAGCTTGGATCAAAAAAAGACGAGCAAGGCTTTCGAGCGAAATTTAAAACGGCAGACGGTAAGACCGTGCTTGAACTTCTGGTTGCAGAAGGTGCTCCTGGGATCACTGCTGGTGGGAATTTCCTAGTAGCAAGTTCGAAGACGCCAGGTGCAGTTTTTGAAGTCGAAAAATCGTTGGTTGATGCAATTCCACTCGAGCTACTCGAGCCCGCAAATCCTAGCGCGGCCGCAACTAAGGGGACCCCTTGAATAGTACCATCACGTTTCAATCTCCCACTCGCGTGGATCTCGCAGGCGGCACACTTGACTGTTGGCCGCTCTATTTATTTTTGGGTGATCCGCTGACAGTGAATGTGGCGATCGACATTTTCACCACCGCAAGTCTTTCGCCTCGAGAAGATTCGAAAGTGGTTTTGATCACAATAGACCTAGGAAAAGAAAAAACCTACGCAAGTCTTTCGGAAGCGCTAAAAGATTCGGAACCAGCGTTTGATTTGGTTCGAGCCCATTTGGAGTATTGGAAGTCTTCGATCGGGACTCGCGGGTTTTCGCTTTCCACGGCTTCGGATTCCCCTGTTGGTGGCGGCCTAGGCGGAAGCTCGTCGCTTTGTATTTCGCTCCTTAAAGTGTTTCAAAAATGGCTAGGAAAAAATTTGGCAGAGGCCGATGTGGTTCGCTTGGCTTCGCACTTGGAAGCAAGAATTTTACTTAAACCCACGGGCACCCAAGACTATTTCCCGCCGCTGGAAGGTGGCCTCTGCTTCATTACCTATGGCGCCGAAGGGCCAAGCTGTGTCCGATCGAAAATTGAAGACGAAGTTTTTAAAGATCGTTTTGTTTTGGTTTACACGGGCAGATCGCATCATAGCGGAATCAATAATTGGCAAGTCATTAAAGATTGGCTCGATGGTGACACTCGCACTCGAACGGCCCTGCAAGATTTGGCCGTGATTTCGAAATCGATGGGCGATGCCCTTCAAAAGAAAGAGTATCAGCGGTTGCCTGAGATTTTCGAAAGGGAATACGAGGCACGAACAAGGCTTTCTGAAGGATTCTCGAGCCCCGAAATCCGACGCCTTCACGACATCGCGAAAGCCCATGGTGCGCAGACAAAAATCTGTGGCGCTGGCGGCGGTGGCTGTGTGCTTTTGTGGTCGCATGATCGAAAAGCAAATGCTTTAAGTTCCGCTGTCGAAGCTGCGGGCTTTAAGGTTCTACCGGCAAAGCCGTGGGAACCGTAATCGGATGACGTTGAAAGCTTCCACTAAATCAACAACCTCTAAGTCGACAGCAAAGCGATCGACTGCCAAAAAAGCCAGCGAGGGACGGGGACTCACTGTTCACCGTTTTGCTGGCATAGCGCTTGGTGGTGGAAAGACAGACCGCACAGCGGTGGCTGTGATCGAATACTACCCAGAAAGTCGACGAGTCTTTTTAAGAGCGATTCGCGACAAAGTACGCGGTCAAGACGGTGATTCTGGCGATCAGGCCTTGATTGATCTTTTGACGATTGAAGAGCCTGGTTTGGAAGCAATTGCCTTCGATGCTCCACTTCAACTTCCTAAGTGTGTTCGTTGTGAACTTCAGTGCCCTGGTTTTGAATCGTGTCGGCTTCCAGAGATGCGATGGCTTTGGAGCGAGCACGAAGCTCGAGCCGCTAGTAAGCGTCCGAACAAAGTTTTTACGCCTTACACCGAACGCTGTGCGGAAGTATATATCGCCAATCACTTAAGTCGCTCGCTGGAAGAGGCCTTTCATCCGCCACACGCTTTGGGTGCGAACGCGGCACCGTTGGCGGCAAGAGCGCACTATCTCGCGCGGCGATTGACGGGGTTAAAAAAAGTGGACGTGCCATCGATGAATTCCACAAAGCGTTCGGCCGGTAGCCGTGCGGGTGGACGATCGGTCCCGCGACTCATCGAAGTATTTCCGAAGCTTTCGTTGTGGCAGATTGGCCGCGATTTGAAAGTGCCAAAAAGTTATTTGCGGTTTCATCGGCATGCCGTTGATAGCGATGAGGCAAGACACTACGTGATTAAAACATTGATGGAGAAGGAAATCGCGTTTGTTTACCAGCAAGACCTGAAGACCCTGATCGAAAGTCCACAAGCATTCGATGCTTTCATTTCTGCGATCACGGCGTACCTCGAGCATCGAGGACAAACGGTCGCTCGCCCTCAAGGGTTTCCGTCAGAAGAGATTTGGATCACATTTCCAAAAAACGATATCCAGTGGACCTAGAGGTACCGCTTACATTTTGGTAGCGAACATACGCGCCCAAAATGTAGCCGGTACCTTTTTTCTTACTCAACGACTTTGAATCGCAGGCTTCCGAGGTTTTCTGGAAGTGTGCAGACGAGGTGACGTTCCGAAAGGCTTGTCTTAACTTTGAAGACTGTGTTGTAAATCTGGCGTTCCTCGCAGCGAGCGACGACGTCTTCGGTCGAATAAACTTTGAGTTTATCATTTGGATATCGAATTGAAGAAGTAATTCGAAGGACGAACGACATCTCCATGTTTGGATTGTAGGAGAAAGACAATTCGCGACTGATCAAGTAGTTCGCATCGCCGATGCCCAGACCGCGGTTGTCCGCGTGTGTAAGTGCGGAGTTTAAGACGTGATCCATTTTTATCGTGCCGTGGGGAAAGCGCCCCATGTCATCATATTCGGCGCCATCGCCATATCGTGAAACTCCGAATTTCATTGGCTTCGGGTCCCAAAGAAAGGGCGTGAATTGAAGTGGTTGATAGTCGGAATGAACCTCTGATTGAAGCTCGACCAGGCGTTCAATGTTTTTGGCGATTTTTAGCTCTTCGCCAGATCCTTTTAAGCGCTGGTTTTCTTCGTGAATGGCTTTTACTTCCGCTTGGTTTTTTGCCCACCGCAGTTGTCCCGGAACCATCTGTTCGATGGTTTGCTTCATATAGGATGGAGTGTTTTCAGAGATGCTGATGCCTTTTCGTGATTGGCAAAGCTGTGGCGTGTTCATCGTACAGTTGAGGCCGATTTCACCGTCAATGAGACCGAGTCGGAGCCCGCTGAGGGTTTTGATGGGCTTTACGTCAGCGCCTGCCTGGGCCGGAGAGGTTGAGAGAGTTGAAACGATCATCGCAAGACAGAGAAATGTGATTGATTCGCTTTTCATAAAAGTACTCCGCATTAAATTTGGACCGAGGTGCACGTGTCGAATGCTTTATGGGCCGAAAGGCATTTGAGGAAGCATCCCTTGTGCCGTCGAATGGTTGGCCCACCAGTTTGCAATACGACATTGGCGCGGCGTCCTTCGTTAGACCGAATGTTGGATGAAGTTCGATCAATAGTTAAACGCTGTGCCGAATTTCGAACGATGTGTTGGATTACAAGCGCCGGGAAACTTTTAGGAGTCTGAAAATGTCCTTTATCAATGCCTCAAATACCATGCTTCGATCGCAATCGGCCTCTGGCTTAGTGACACATTTCGTCCTTACCGGTGCCCTCTTTGGCCTATTTTCTCTTGTTTCTCTCGCAGGGAGCCAAGGGCAGGCTGCCAGCTCGGCGATGGAACTTGCTCGTCGCGATTCAAGTCAAATGCTTCAGAAGTCACCTGGCGGCCAAATCTCGCAATTGGAGCCCATTGGTGAATGTCGCGATCCACTTGCGGGTCAGAATTCCGGCACCCGTAGAAGTGTTCTGATTATGGCAAATTCTAAAAGTTTGCCGTCGATGAGAAAAGATCGAAACGGCTGGGAGCAGGCTCTTCGGCGTTCGCCTGTGACAAACGCCTCGTTGATTATTCGTGAAGTTCAGCACCAGCGCGAAGTTGTTGTTGGTCAGCTCGAGGGGCTTTATTTGCTTCGAGGTTTTAACGAAGAGCTTCGGATCAGCGGCACTCTCGACGAGATGGGTTCAGATGGTGTTTACGTGACGAAGTCCATCAACTTCCCATTGAGCAGTGACACCTCAAGTTTCGCGTCGTTCGCCGGTCCGCTGGTGTTTGAATGTCGATTGACACATCCGCAGCTGATCCGCTTTGAACAAGATTAAGGTCTAGCCAAACCCAGACTGGCGTGGCATGCCTGGGTCATGAGAAAGTGAAGGCTCATGAGAATAAATGGCTTTGTTCTTCTCTTAAGTATTTTGTTGCCGGCATCGGATCTGTTGGCAGCTCCGGCCGCTGCGCCGAATGCAGTGCCGGCTGGAACAACCGCGGTCGCGACGCCTGTGCGCGGTTACGAGAAGTTCGCGGTTTTCCCAATTGCTTTCAGCGATCAGCGCGGACTTAAAGTCGACTCACAAACCGCCGACAGTCTTCAGGAAGCGTGGTGGGAAGTTCGAGAAGAACTTGCCGACACCGGTCGCTTCTTAGTTGCGACGAAATCTTTTTTGCAGAAAGCCGATGTGTTTCAACCGCGCGCCAACCTTGCGTCATCGGATGCTGTTATCCTTGGTCGCTATGTTGAGGCCGATGCGCTAATGACGATGAAACTAGAAGACCGTGTTTTTTCGATGACAGTCTGGGACGCGGCCGAAGGCATAGTCGCTTGGCGCTCGAGCATTGAACTTCATCCATCAATCTTGATTCGCGATCAACTAACGAAAGTCGGTCGAGGGTTGGTGCGAGAATTTTTGGCGGCTGTGCCGTATCATGGAATCACACTAAAAGATTCTTTGGCTCGATCTGCGGTCTATGAAGACGGCGGTAAAAAAATGGTTAAAGTCCAAATTGGTTCGAGGGGCGCGTTCAAAGCAGGCGATGAGGTCCAGTGGATCTCGCTTGACCGCGTCAGTCTTGGAGCACTCTTTCAAGGAGCCGCAAAGTCGACGGTGAAGGCCGAGGGTGTAATCCTCGAGGTGAAGGAGAAGCTGGCGATCGTTGAATTGCGCCGAGTGGCTGACCTTTCAGCAATCAAAGCCGGTACTCTCGTTTACGCACCGCTGGAAAAAGCACGGCTTGATTCCCTACAAATTCGTCAAAAGGATGTGACTAGCTCGGAGGCAGTCTTAAGTCTGCTGGCCGCTGGGAGCCCCGGTGGCCAAGGCCTGGAGCCCGAGGGAAAAAAGGTCGAACGTGACCAGGCCGAAACCGGTCCGCTTGCCACGACACTTTCCATCCTCGCAAGCCTTGCCGTCATACTGTTAATTGCGTTCTAATAGGTCGTGGCTGATTGGGAATATCGATCCGAAACTGAAGGCGACGTGGTTTTTTTCCGCTATGCGGGAGAAAACCTCGAGCGTGCGTTTTCCGAAGTTTACGTTTGGGATCTCGATAAAACCTACCTCGACACGAGCTGGGCTTCGCTTTCGGAGCTTTGGCGAACAGCCTTAGAAAAAGCGTTTCAGAAAAAAAATATTCCAGGCACCGCGACACTCGTGCGGGCGTTGCGATCCGGCTGGGAAGACAACCGCGGACAGCTGGCGTTTCCGATTTATTTCATCACCGCAAGTCCGCCGCAGATGGAAGAAAAGATCGAGCAGAAGCTAACCTTGGACGATATCAAACCGCTCGGCGCGTTTTACAAAGACAATTTACGAAACTGGAAGCCATCGCGCTGGTGGCGCCTCACAAAACAAGTGGGGTTTAAAGTTCAGGCCCTCTTGCAGTTGCGCACCCGTTTGAAAGACGACGTTCGGCAAATTCTTTGGGGCGATGATTCGGAAAGTGATGCGATCATCTATTCGCTCTATTCCGATATCTGTGCGCGCCGTTGGACGGAAAAAGAACTGATAGAAATTCTGTCTCGCTTACATGTGATCGGCGAGCAAACAGAAACGATCTTGGATCTTCAGGATCAAATTCCAAAGCATGATCCCGTCGAAAAAATTTATATCAACCTCGCAACCGATACTGATCCCGAGTACTACCTGAAGTTCGGTCGGCGCTGTGTGCCGACCGTTAACTCTCTTCAGGCGGCACTCGATCTCTTTCAAGATTCACGGTTAAGCGCTTCACGCGTTCTCGAAGTGGCGCGCGACATGCGTGAGAATTATGGAATCACCCGTGAGGCAATGGAAGCAAGTGTCGATGGACTGGTGCGCCGGCAAATTTTGGGTCAGACGGCCGTCGGCCTGATCTTGCCGGAACTCGCGTCGCATGGGTTTGTTTCGCCAGATTTTAAAACTTCGGTTGAACCGCGACCCGTCGAAGAGTCGCGTGATGGACGAGTGTACCGCCTCGAGGGAACCCACGAGGCGTGGATTCCGGATGGCATCGACTATCTTCACGAATCTCGATAGTCGATTTACTTATTTATCCGTCGGGTATGTTTTTGGGCTTGCTGGTTTTGTGAGGTAGCCCTTTTCTAGCCACACGACAAATTCATCACCGCGTTCATTTTTAATGTGCGCCGATTTCTTTTTTACGATCTTCAGGGATGTGGGGCGAATGATCTGTTTATCGATTTCTTTTTCGAGATTGTAGGCGCGCGAGTAGAGTACTCGTTCCCAAACATGTTCGCCATTGTCCAAAGCAGACGCGACCAACACGTAGTCATATCCACAGGCCGTCAAAGTTTTTGTTATTGGAAGCGGTTTGTTGGCAGGGTTGCTAGCGGCCGCAGCCGGCTTAGTTCCCGGTGCCACAGGCGCAGCCGGGCAAGGCGTGTCGCGAATAGAAACTTCGTATTGGTGTTTGGCGTCTTTTACGGCAGGGACAGGTTTAATTTCGTTCACTTCGGCTTGTGAGATTGCAGGAACAAGAGCTGCTGCAAAAGTCGCTAGGAACATGGCCTTCATTTTCATCGCGTGACTCCCTGTCGTTTGATTTTATTCGGCAGTTATTATTCTAAGACAATTGGAAAATCGCCCACTGGAATGGTCGGTCCTTGAAAGGGGCGAAAGCGCATTCGGCCAAGAGCTTCGGCCGTGCATCTTTCAAAGGTTTGATCTTGAAAGGGCGATTGCAGAACTCGAGGCTCTTCGACTTTTCCGCTGGATAAAATTTTAAATGAAACGCGGATCTCACCGCGAGGAAGTTCGCCCTTCGATGTGCCGCTGGTTCCGTCAGGTTTTTCGCTCATCCGATTGACCATTGTGACATAGCACTTTTGCAAACTACCGGCTTGCGACTTCACTTGGGAACGGATGTCGTCGTTGGTCAGTGTCGAGCGAATAAGGGTGGGGTCGATCCCACTGCTGGAGCCGGTCACTTTATCGACGGCACTCGTGGCACTTGCTGCACCACCTGGTGTGCCGAGGGGCTGTGGCGCTTCGGGTTGAGAAACTGTGGAAAGTTCCGCATCGCGATCGGCCTCAAGTTTTTCAGCCACGTCCGCGGCAGAATCTTCGGCCGCTAGAAAATCCTCGCCTGCGGAAACTGGAATCAACGGAACGGTTCTCGCAATTGGGCCATCTTGATATTTTATCGGCACGCCATTTTGAGAAATTGAAAACGTCGTGCTTGTTCCCGGATTGAGCACGGTGATTTCACCGGCGATTAAAGTTGCGTTGATAACTCCATCCTTTGACGGGTCCAATTCGGCGACGAGGCGCGAATTTGCGAGAAGGCGAATTGTGGGGCCTGGACGAAATTCGATGACCGCTGTGCTTGAGCTTTGCGTTTGGATCAATGCTTCCGCAATGAAAGGACCTGTTGAAGCGTTAAAAAATCTGGTCGATTTCGGTGGGCGAATTTGAACTGTTCCTTCGATAGACTGCAGTTCTCCAATGACGGCTCCATCGAGAACTGCTTTCGCTTCTTCGGTCGGCACGTTGCCGGAGCGAAGATAGCTCGCCATCGCGAGCGCCGCCAAAATGGAGACCGCGATCGAGATGATTTGTTGAAGTCTTCTTTTTTTCAGATTCTCTGATTGGTTTTCTGGCTGATTTTCTGGTGCGTCGCCGTTGTGGATCACCACACGGCTCACTTCGTTTGCGATCCTGTGGCTGGAGCTGCTGGTGCGTTGGCTGGCGCAGCCGGTGCCGCCGGTGCAGACGTGCCAGGCGCAGTTGGCGCCGAGGTTCCGGGAGTTGCCGGAGCCGAGATCGGTGCCGTTGGTGTTGCTGAATTGAGATTGTCAAAGACCGATCCCGAACCAGAATCGCGACGAGAAAGCATCGTCAAAAGTAAGCAGCAAATGCCGAAGACGATGGCTGCGTACCGAGTCATTTTCTGAAGAAGAGAAGCTCCGCCAGTTGCGCCGATGACGTTGCTGGATCCTGTGCCGCCGAACATGGTGCTTCCGCCAGTTGCTTTTGGATCTTGAAGAAGAACAAGCGCGATGAGGAGAAGGCAGGCAATGATGTGTACGACGGCAACAACTGTCAGCATTTTTTAAAACTCCGGTGAGCTGTACTTCTTTGTAGAGCGATTCAGTGAGCGAGTTAGACGGTTATAATTCGCCAAATGGCCGATCGTCCAACCTTTTTCGTGACGCGTTAGGGTTAGTTTAAGCGGCGCGAAGAAAGCTTGGCTGGCGGGCAATAACGCCACCAATGACGTTGGCCGTGAGCTGCACAAATCGGATCTCGAAGTCCGATAGTGATTTCTTCGTTTCAGGGAGGCGGACCGAAAGCACGCCCCATACTTCATTGCCGATCCGAATGGGGCAAACAATGATGGCGTTAAAGGAAATCGATTTATTGAGACTTGAAATAGCAGCCATTGTTGGATCGGCCTTCAAGTTGTCCAGAGCGAGCGTCTTTTCCGACCGAAGAACGAAAACAACCTCAGGGTACTTTTCGAGGTCAATGACGAGTCCGTCGATGTCTCGCTTGTCGTGTGAAGCGCGAACAAAACCCGGAAACCCTTGGGGTGTAGAAGATTCTTGGCCCAGTCGCGAAAGGTCAGCCTCGATGACGGAAACTCGAACGGCATCCGTGGCAAGACTGAGCATTCCGACGAGATTATAAAGACTTTCGGATTGCGGAGCGAGCTTCAAGCCTTCGCGAAGGAGAAGTTCGGTGAGGTGCATAAAATGAAGCGCGCGACCGCTATCTGAACCGTCGGCTAATCGCGCTTCGCCAATTTGTCGCTTGACCTGCATGTGCAGAATCAGACGGGCGACCAAGTCCTCGGCTTTGACGGGCTTTACTAGGTAATCCACAGCGCCAAACTTAAGGCATTCTTTCACGTTGAACGTGGAATTGTGGGAGGACATCACAAAAACGCGCGGGCGCCCATTGCTGATTTTGTCATCACCGAGAAGATTTTCAGCTTTGAGCGCTTTCAAAAAGCCAAGGCCATTGAGATCGCTCATGATCATGTCGTAGAGAACAAAATCTGGGCGCCATTCTTTTGCTATTTTTATGGCATCTTGCCCGGTATTGGCGGTTTGAACTTGGAAGCCGCGCTCCATCAAAACGTCGCGCAGTTTGTCCGCGACAAACGTTGATTCTTCGGCAAGAAGAATGCGAGTTGTAGATGGATGGGCGGGTAAAGACAAAGCAGGCCTCCAGTGGGTCATTTCGGTCGTTTTGACCCATTCAGCGAGTCGTAATGCAAAGCGTCGCGACCTGAGTCCAGTAATACGAGTGAGGAAGATGGATAACGTCGGACGATTTATTTCATTTGAGGGCTTAGACGGTTCGGGCAAGAGCACATTGATCGCTGGCGTGAAGCGTGCGCTTGAGTCTGCTGGCCTGAACGTCCTGGTGACCCGCGAGCCAGGTGGGACCCCGTTGGCAGAGGAAATTCGCCATCTCATCTTGCGAAACGAAAACGACAAAGAAGCTCCTGTTTCGGCCACTGAGATTCTTCTCTACGAAGCAAGTCGCGCCCAGCACGTCGCAAAAGTCATTCAGCCAGCTTTGAAAAGTGGAGTCGTCGTTCTTTGCGATCGTTTCAGTGAATCGACAGTCGCGTTTCAGTGTTTCGCAAGAGGGCTTTCGCGCACAGATGTCGACCGTCTTAACCGATTTGCCGAGCAGGGCTCGCGCCCAGAGCTAGTTGTTCTTTTAGATCTCACGGTTGCTGAAAGTCGAAAACGACAGTCCAATCGCGCCGGCCCTGACCGCATCGAAAAAGAGGCCGATGAATTTCACGAAAAAGTTCGGCAAGGTTTTTTAGCTCAAGCAAAGGAAGAAGCAAAAGAGGAGCCAGGCCGCTGGTTCGTTGTCGACGCGGCACTTAGCGCCGAGGAGCTTTTAGAGAAAGTTTTGCTGGAGCTTGAAAGCCGAGGTTGGATGCGAAAAAGAGATCGGACAAAGGCGTGACGGTCCATTCAGCGGAGCGATCTTCGATTGTCGGGCATCAGGCCGTACGCGAGCGGCTTCAGCGAATGTCGGAAAGACTGCCGCCGTCGCTTATTTTCGCGGGCCCTCAGGGCATCGGAAAAAAACTGGTAGCGTTGGAGTTTGCCCGGGCTGCAACCGGCGATGGTCGAAGTCTCGACCTCACCCAGTCGATGGCGCAAACAGAGAATATTTTCTTTATTTCCCCTGACGGTGCACAAATCAAAATTGAACAAGCTCGCGAGGCCATGCACTTTTTGAGTCTTGGGCGAGAGGGGCGAAAGCTGATCATGATTTTTGATCAAGCGCATTTGATGGGGCCACAGGCCGCAAATGCTCTCCTAAAATCCATCGAAGAACCACCGCCTGGGGTCCATTTTATTTTTCTCGCTCCAAGTCCGGCGATGCTGCTTTCGACCATCCGGTCGCGATCGCAAGTCGTGCGCTTTGCCCCCCTTTTAGATAGCGAGGTCGAACAGGTTTTGCGACAGCAAGACAAAGACCTAAAAGTCGAATCATGGCTTCTTGAGATGGCCTCTGGAAGTGTCGCCGCAGCACTTGAAATCGCCCGCGGCGGGGATGGCTCTTCGGATGCCGTCAGTGCCATCGTAGAATCAGTCGATAAATGGTTAACTAGCTGCAATCCGACAGCGCTTTCTTCTGAACGCGTTCAGGCGTTGGCGGATTTACGAGAAAGTTTAAAAGAGCGCGACCACCATGCGATGGCATTTCGCGTTTTAAATCGAAGAATGGCGGGAGCCTGGCGCGCTCATGCCGGTGCTGAAGTGCGCCGGGGTTCCGTTCCCAATTGGCTGATAAACTTGGATTTTGAAAAACTTGAAATGGTGACCGACTTGACCATCGACGGTGAAGCGGATCTCGCCAGAAATGTCGATCGACAACTGCTTTGGGAGCAATTGACATCGCGAATTGTGGCCAACGCCACGAATTCTTGATAAGCTAATTGCTATGTCTGCCGACGGCTCGCGAACTACTGAAACTTTGTCCACGAAACCTTCATTTATCGACGTGCATGTGCACCTTGATAAATTGAAAACGCCGTTTGAAGACGCGCTCACAGTAGCGAAAGATCTTGGCGTCGACCAAGTGATCACGATCGGCACCGAACCGGCCGATCACCCCGTCGTGCTAGCGCTCAGTCAGAAATATTTTCCGCGCGTCGCCTGCACCCTTGGCGTTCATCCACATGAAGCCTCACTCTGGAATCAAGGTGTGGGCGAATGGATTCGTGCTGCCTATCAGGGGCCTGGCGCGCGAGGCATAGTTGCGGTCGGCGAGATCGGGCTTGATTACTATTACAACAATTGCCCGCGCGAAGTGCAGCTTCAGGCCTTTCGCGAGCAAATGGATTTAGCGCTGGAACTTGGTCTTCCCGTCGAAATTCACACGCGAGACGCGGATGCCGATTGCGCCGTCGTTCTTGAAGAATACCGAGGGCGAGTTCAAGGTCTTTTGCATTGTTTCACATCCTCCATGGAGCTCGCAAAGTCGGCCCTTGATTGCGGCTTCGATATTTCTATCAGCGGTGTGGTGACCTTTAAAAACGCGGAGCAGTTAAGAGAGATTGTTCGATTCATTCCGGTCGATCGAATTCACGTTGAAACTGATGCTCCATTTTTAGCGCCAGTGCCTATGCGTGGGCGATCGAACCTTCCAGAGTTTGTTTTGCACACAGCGGCGGCAGTTGCCGACCTAAAAGGGCTCTCCTTGATTGACCTCTCGCTTGCCACAAAGGCCAACGCGTACCGGCTGTTTCCGCGCCTGCGGCCAGACAGCCATTCAGCCAACTAACCAGAACCTTCTGCTTGCCGTAAAACCTCGTGCGCAGTAGGTTCGGGAACCCTTGTAGAGTTCACGATCAGAGAAAGGTATTTCAAATGGCGAAAGTTCGCGTTGGTATCAATGGTTTCGGTCGCATCGGTCGAGTTTTGTATCGTGTTGGATTTGAAAACATCGAGTTTGTCGGAATCAACGACCTCGGAAGTCCGCAGCAGGCGGCTCACCTTTTGAAGTACGATTCAACGCATGGAATTTTCCCGGGCGATGTGAAAATTGAAGGCGAAGGTACCGCGGCGAAGCTTGTCGTCAACGGTAAGAAAATTCCCTTGTCGTCACAACGCGATCCTTCGCAGATTCCATGGAAAGAATGGGGTGCTGACATCGTCATCGATTGCACCGGCGTTTTTAACGACAAGCGCGAAGAGCTTTTGAAGCACATTGCGGGCGGGGCAAAAAAGATTATCGCTTCAGCGCCGGCAAAGGCCGCTGACGCGACTCTTGTCTACGGCATCAACCACGGCACCTACGATCCAGCAAAGCACCAAATCGTTTCCAATGCCTCGTGCACGACAAACTGTTTGGCGCCGATTGCGAAAGTTCTCAACGACACGTTTGGAATTGAACGTGGCCTCATGACAACGATTCATTCTTTCACGAACGATCAGATGGTGTTGGATGCGGGACACAAGGATCTTCGACGTGCGCGAACGGCGTCGGCTTCGATGATTCCGACGACCACTGGTGCGGCGAAAGCCGTTGCAGAAGTGTTGCCAGAACTGAAGGGGCGTCTTGACGGCACGTCGGTTCGCGTACCGACGCAAAACGTCTCGCTCGTAGATCTCACTTTCACATCGCAAAAGGACATGACTGTTGAATCGATCAATGGAGCGCTGAAAGAAGCCGCTGCCGGATCGATGAAGGGTGTTCTTTACTGCGAATCTGCTCCGTTGGTGTCAGTCGATTATAACGGTAATCGCTACTCGTCGATTGTCGACCTCCCAAGCACAATGGTGTCGGGGACTCGCATGGCGAAAGTGTTCTCTTGGTACGATAACGAAACTGGTTTTTCGACCCGTCTTGTTGATCTTGTTAACCACATGGCAGCAAAGGGTCTTTAACAATGTCGAAGGGCGCGGGTTTCGGAAAAACGTTTTCAGGTCTTCAGGGTATAAAGTCGATTGAGGATTTTGAACTCAAAGATCAACGGGTTTTCATTCGTCTTGATCTCAACGTACCAATGAAGGGCGAACCTGGTTCGCTTGAAATCACAGACGACACGCGCATTCGTGCTGCGATTCCGACCTTGAGCTACGCAATTGAAAAAGGCGCAAAGGTTGTTGTCGCTTCTCACTTGGGGCGCCCTGAAACGCCAGCGGATCACCCGAAGTTTACTCTCGAACCAGTTGCCGCAAGACTTGGCGAGCTACTTGGCTGCGAAGTGATTTTGATCGAAGAGCCGACCTCGGATGCGCCAAAGGCACTTCTTCCAAGCTTGAAGCCAAAACAAATTCTGCTTCTTGAAAACGTTCGCTTCGACAAGGGCGAAACAAAGAACGCATCCGAACTTGCAAATGTCATTGCAAGCTACACCGATATTTACATCAACGACGCGTTTGGAGCGTCTCATCGTGCTCATTCGACAATCGATGCGCTTCCTCGGTTGATCGCAAAGCGCGGCTGCGGGTTTCTGATTAAAAAAGAAGTCGAAAATCTGTCGATGCTGATGGCGGCTCCACAAAAACCGTTTGTGGCAATCATGGGTGGAGCGAAGGTCAGCGATAAAATTAAGGTCATCGAAAACATGATTGAGTCGATCGACACATTTTTGGTTGGCGGCGCGATGGCGTACACGTTCCTCGCGGCACAGGGCCATGGCGTCGGAAAATCCCGAATTGAAAAAGACCGCCTGGCATTTGCTCGTGAATTGTTGGAGCGAATTGAAGTTCGCGGCAAAAAAGTTCTTTTGCCAATCGACCACATTGTTGCCGATGACTTTTTGACGCCGACAAAAATTGAAACGTGCGATTCGCCGACAATTCCTGAGGATCGACTTGGTCTCGATATTGGTCCAAAGACTCGGGAGCTTTTTAGGAAAGAAATTTCTCGAGCGAAAACTGTCTTTTGGAACGGACCAATGGGAGTTTTTGAGCGCCCAGAATTTGCTAAAGGTTCGTTCGGTGTCGCACAAGCACTTGCGGATTTAGCGGCCGCCGGCGGCATATCGGTTGTTGGCGGCGGAGACTCCGCTGCTGCGGCGGAAGCCTCTGGATTTGCCGATAAGATGACCCACATTTCTACAGGTGGTGGTGCATCGCTGGAGTATCTTGAAGGAGCAAAGCTTCCCGGACTTGAAGCGCTTCGTTCCGTCCGCGAATCTGCTGCGCCAACGCTGTAGACTGATTCTTTGAGTGCGCTTTTTAGTTAAATTTTTATCGAGGTAGGTAGCGGATGCGACATTTTATTTACGCTGCAAACTGGAAGCTGAACAAGTCTCCGAAAGAGGCCGCTGGCTTCTTTCAGGATTTTCTTGGGCGCCTACCAAAAGGCGGCCTCGGGGCGTCGGGAAGTGGTGGGAAAAAACAAATTGTTTTCTTCGTGCCTGCATTGACGCTTTCAGCTTCGCTTGAAGCAAGTCGCAAGAGCAGCAGTGCGACCTTAGAACTGGGCCTTCAAAATGCTTACTGGGAAATGAAGGGCGCCTTTACTGGGGAAAATTCCACGGTCGTGGCAAAAGAAATGGGCGCAGAATGGCTGCTCGTTGGGCACAGTGAGCGACGTTCGCTGTTTGGCGAAACAGATTCAGAAACAGCAAAAAAAGTTGCCGCTGGTTTTCAAGCGGGATTGACGCCAATGTTGTGTGTGGGCGAGACGCTAGCTGAGCGAGAAGCCGGAAAAACCATCGAAGTCGTTCGTCGGCAATTGCTTGCGATCCTGCAAGTGGAAGCGCTCAAAACGACCATCGTTTCTGGCAGTGCCTTCGTGATTGCATACGAACCTGTTTGGGCCATCGGTACAGGCAAAGTCGCTACGCCCGAACAAGCGTCGGAAGTTCATCAGGCCATCCGCGCAATTTTGACGACGGAACTCGGTGAGAAAACGGCGCAAGCTATTTCGATTCTCTATGGCGGAAGCGTGAAGCCCGACAATGCAAAAGCCATCGGCGGTATGCCCGATATCGATGGTTTTCTGGTTGGTGGAGCATCGCTCGAGCCGGCTAGTTTTGCGGGTCTCTTTACCAATTAGAGAGCCAATTAGACCTCGCGGATCGCATCCCGCAGATCGACTCTAGAAGCGGAAATTAAACTGAATGCCAATCATCGTTTCAAGGCCGGGCTCGTTGTTGGCCGGCTTATAGCGCTTAAGCACGAGATCGGCTTTTGCACTTTTGATTACTTTTGCACCGAGAACAGAATTGATCGCTTGTGAAAGCGCGCCGGCTGGATTGAGGACGATCATCGCAGCACTACCGAGGGCTTTTGATCCCATAAGTTTGCCGCCGTCGTTTCGAATCTTCTGTTCGTACTGATAGGCCACTTCACCTAACAGTGCGCCAATCACTGGCGTGATAATCAGGTCTTGGATTGATGGAATTTCGGCGAATGCTTCGAAGCCGTATTCCCAAAAGAAAGTCGACATAGCCACCGAATAGCCAAAGCTCTCGAGAGGCGATTTGCCGTTGTGCCGAGACAACGTGTAATAGGCGGCACCGGCCGCAGGGTGAGCGACATAGTTAAAAAAACCATCGTCCTTGTCCCACACTGGTCCACGTCGAATATTGTCTTTGTACTCAGCGAAAATGCCGTTCGGATTGCTGCTGATTTTTTCTTTGTCCCAACCAGTCACAGTTCCAGGCATGGCCCACAGGACGCCCATTGTGCCGGCCATGCCGAGCGCGAGATTTCGCGTGTCATTGGCGAGCGTGCGATCGGTATTTGTGAGAAAGCTCGCATCTAAGTTTACTTGGAATTCGTTTGGATCTTGGTTTTCCATGACCACGATGCGAGCGAGGTTTCCTTTTTTCTTCGGATCGCTGCACAGATTTCCTAGCGCATTTTCAAGCACATCCTCTGGGCGTGCAGGACGAAGTTCGGAGTTGGCAATTTCCTGGGCGATTCTTAAACAGGTCGCTTTGTCATTTGCGTCGATTGTTATCACGCGTAAGGCAGCAACTCTTGCATTGTGGGCGCGTTCACTCCCGGCTGCCCAGGGGCCATCGATGCCGGGAAGTCTGCCCGGTTGGTTCGTAAAGAACGCCGCGCGTTCGGCCTCCGCCGAACGAATGGCTCGGCGAATAGTTTCAGGCGAGAGATCCAAGGGTTTCGTCGTTCCATCCGCACGTGAAATCGTACGCTCTGTGACCTCGAAATCAGCTTTAGCAATAGATCCAAATGTGATCTGCAGAACAAGGCTTGAGAGGGTGAGAAGGGAGATCGCCTTTTTGTGTCCGACCGATGTGCCGACGATTGTCGTCACTGGCGCCGCGGTAGGCACCTTAATGCGTGACGCCAGATTCATAGGACTCAAGAACGGCCGAGGCATTTTGAGCATTTTGTCTCCCGAAACGCTGGTGAATAACTGTCTACGGAATCGCTACGCAGTGTTGCAAAAAGCACGGACACATCGACTTTCAGTCTTCTCAAAATGAGGGCCTTTTCGTCCTATTTTGACCGTTCAAATCCTCGACAAGCAGGATGCATAATTTACTACGCGGCGCGTTAAGCAATTGTGGGGACATGTGATTCAAGAAAGGCAGAAGACCGAACTTCTTCGTCACAATGGCTGCGTGTCGTACCACTGTGAGTTTTCAGCGGAAGGAAATTCGAAGTTTTCTTGGAGGTGTGAGAAACTGCTTAGCAGGGCATGAGAGTTTTCGTTGAACAGCGACCGGTTGTACCTCGCACTTACTGTGAAGTGCGAGTGGCACAGATGGTGAACTGTTAAAGAGTGATGGTCACTTGAGTCTCGAAATCGATTTTCGATTTGAGAACTCACTTGAGGGAGCTCTTATGCGTCGATCAGGATCGGGCAGTGATAGTCGTTCGGCTGGCCAATGGAGTCAGATTCGGCGGTGCCATCGCTGCGGAGAAGTTCACGAAGCTAAGAGTGAGCGAGTTCAGGCGTGCTCGCAATGTGGCGCTCGATTTGCTCCTTTCTATTTTGCTGATACGACGCCGAGGGCGCTCCTTCGTCGCCCCTTGCCCGCAAGCCTAAAGCAGTACCGACCACTTGTTGGAATCGCCGAGTGGTGGTCAGACACCCAAACGTCAAATGAGCGGAACTTCGTGCCTCGCGCCTAGGTGTGTGTTGACAGACGCTTGGCCAGGTTTGAGAACTATGGCCAACAATGAAGCAAACACTCCAGAACACACCGCTCGATGCAGCTCTTAATTTGTTAGTAACGATCGAAGACATTCGTGCCGCGCGCACGATGATCCAAGATCGCGTTCGTCGCACACCTCTTCGCGAACTTCCGTTCAAAATCAAGGGTCAACCAGATGGAACGAAAGTTCACATCAAACTTGAAAATGAGCAGCTAACGGGAAGCTTCAAAATTCGCGGTGCGCTGAATACGATGCTCGCGCTTTCTGAATCGGATCGAGCCAAAGGAATCGTAGCTAGTTCCGCAGGGAACCACGCCCAGGGCGTTGCTTATGGAGCGAAAGTGGTGGGCGCGAAAGCCCATATTGTGATGCCTGCCACAGCGCCCATTGTGAAAATAAATGCGACGAGATCCCACGGCGCCGAAGTCATCCTTCATGGCGAAGTTTATGATGATGCCTACGCTCGCGCACAAGAACTGGAAAAGGAAAAAGGTTGGATCTTCGTTCATCCCTACCTCAATCCTCGTGTGATCGCCGGCCAGGGAACCATTGGTCTTGAAATTCTTGAAGACTTGCCAAATGTCGACACGATTGTGATCCCCATCGGCGGCGGGGGCCTTGTCAGTGGTGTGGCGATCGCAGCGAAGGCGCTTAAGCCAAGTGTTAGAATTATTGGCGTCGTTTCGGATCAAGCGCCCATGATGAAACGCCTCTTTTCCGGCGAATCATTTGAAGCGCTGCAAGCCGAAAAAATGGCGTTGGAAAATGGTCCGCGGCGAAAAGGTGTCACGACAATTGCCGAAGGGATCGCTGTAAAAAACGCGAGCCCCATCATGTTCAACACGCACATTCGACGGCTGGTCGATGAAATTGTGGACGTCAACGACAACGAAATTGCGGCAGCGATTGTTGCACTTTTGGAAAAAGCGAAAACAGTGACAGAAGGTTCCGGAGCAGCAGGATTGGCGGCTGTTATGGCGGGAAAAATTCCACTTTCTGGCAACACGGCCGTTGTGCTTTGCGGTGGCAATATAGATCTCAACGTCATGTCGCGAGTCATTGAAAGTGGTTTGC
Source organism: Bdellovibrionales bacterium (assembly GCA_034366485.1). Classification (GTDB taxonomy): domain Bacteria; phylum Bdellovibrionota; class Bdellovibrionia; order Bdellovibrionales; family JAMPXM01. The sequence continues at coordinate 1,023 of JAXMMN010000434.1, read as the reverse complement.
GCCACGAAAATCGGCTGGCAAGAATTGCCGTCGTTGTTGACGACTTGCCTGGAAACCTTCACCGGATCACAGCCGTTATGGCCTCAGAACGAGCCAACGTGCTGGAGGTCTACCACGACCGGGTTTCCCCAGAACTGGGTTTAAGAGAGACAAGAATCGATCTCTTGGTCGAAACGTCGAATCAAGATCAGATCAAGGTCCTGCACCAAAAGCTCAAAGAGCAGGGTTTTAGGCTTGTTCACTAGCGCCTGGTGGGCAGTAGGTTAAGTTTCGCTTAATTCAATCTTGGGGCTTCAGAGTGGGCTCAGCAGGACCACGCTGTAACCCGATAAGTTGCTATGACGCGAGCGCCGATCCCCAAAAATGAAGTCGATCGAATTAAGAATCTCTGCGAGCACATGGTTCTCGATACACCGTCGGACCAACGCTACGACGACATCACTAAACTTGCGCAGATGATCTGTGTGACGCCGGTTACGCTCGTCAGTCTTGTCGACACCAATCGTCAGTGGTTCAAATCCAAACAAGGCTTGGAAGCGACGGAAACTCCTCGTGACATTGCCTTTTGTGCTCATGCAATCTTGGCGGACAACGCACTTGTTATCGAAGATGCGACCAAGGATGAGCGGTTTTTCGATAACCCCCTCGTCACTGGCCAAGCAAACGTGCGGTCCTACCTCGGCTACCCGTTGATTTCGTCCAAAGGTTTTCGCCTGGGAACCTTGTGTGCCATTGATACCAAACCTCGTTCGTTCACAGCAGATCAGATCGACGCTATGAAGCTTCTCAGTCGGCAAGTGATTGCACTGATCGAACTTGGAAACTCGTCCGAAAAGTTAAAGGTCGCTTTCGATGCCATGAGCGAAGGTGTTGTGGTCAAACGAGTGAGTGGGCAAGTTGTCGATTTCAATCAATCGGCACTGACAATCCTTGATGTGACTGCCGATCAGATGAAGGGCGAGGCTGTTTACGAACTGGGTTGGCAGTTAGAGCACGAAGACGGCACCCCATTTCGTCCTGAGG
>JAXMMN010000433.1:0-1815 GCA_034366485.1 Bdellovibrionales bacterium | reverse complement strand
TCTGCTTTCTTCTTCTGACCGCTGTGTGGGTTCACTTAGGGTCATTGAAGCTAGAGCAGGGAACGGGCGAGACCAATGCAAGTGGTGGAGTCAATCCTCCCTCGCTTTGGATTCAAGTCGCACGAACGGGCGATCTGACGCTTTCGACCAGAGATCTTCCGGCAAACAGCCGAGGTCTTCAAGGGTCTGTGCTCAAGTCGCAAGGTAACGGTAAAGTAGATCGCGAAAAGTTGGCTCAAGCGCTTGCACTTATTCAACAAAAGATGCCTTCGATCGTAACAGTGATCGTTCGGCCCCAGACTCAAGTGCCATACGGCGAAGTTATTGCAGTGATCGACAAATTGAAAGCTGCAAAAGTGAAAGACGTCGGCATTTCTCCAGAAACGTAAACGAACGAGAAGAAGAGAGAGAAGGATTCGCATGGGACTCGCGAAGACAGAAACTAAAAAAGACTATTCTCAGCCGAGACCGGCGAGTTTTATTCCCTCGCAGGGGCCAGCTATTGGCCTTCCTTCGCCGCTTGGTTCGGTGATGTCAGGCCAGAAGTCGGGTGGTCGCCGCAAGAAAGACATGAGTACGCCACTTCTGTTGACGGCACTTGTCGATGCATTTTCGATTCTTGTTATTTTTCTTCTAGTTCAAGTTTCAGGCGTACCAAATGACTTCGAAGCGCAAGACGGGATCAAGCTTCCTCAGGCGTCTGCTGTCGACATGAACACAGATCCAAACATGAAGGATGTTCTGAACTTAGTTATCACCAAAAAGGGCTATGTCCTCAACGGTGAAACCCTCAAGTTGTCGGATCTCAAGGCACGCCTCGGTCAAGCCGGCCGCGAATCTAAAACTTCTCGTTTAGTCATTCAGGCCGACGAAAAGGGTGATTTTGATTTGCTGACGCCAGTTCTTAGCCTGACGGCGGAGGCTGGAATTTCTAAGCTTGAGTTTGCAGTTCAGGCCGTCAGTCCCTCGCAAGGCGAAGGAACTTGATCATTATGAAAACCTCTTCTGCCTTCGGTTTAAAAGCTAAAATCTCACTCAAGACGCCTTCGCTGTTGGCAATGACAGCAGCGGCGCTCATGCTTTTTGCCGGTTCGCTGCCAGTTGGACATGCGGATGCAGAACGAATGGATCTGGAAACTCATCGTTTCTTGATCGAAAAGCTTGAGACAGTGATCAAAGAAACTCCTCGTGGAGACACGACTCGAGTTCCAGCACTCTTGCGCCTTGCTGATTTGTTCTCCGAGCGCGCGCGCCTGCTTTCAATGCAGGAAATTGAAGCCGGATGTTTTGATCCTTCGCAAAGTGCTCCAGAAAAAAAGGCACAATGCCTTGTTTCGAAAGAGGATCGCCGAAAAGCGATTTCGTACTATGAAATGGCGCTTTCGGAAAGTTCGGGCGCAAGTCAAAGTCGCATCCTGTTTCATTTGGCTCATTTGTATGAAATGAATGGCGATAACAAAAAGGCGGAAAGTCTCTATCGCCGCATATTGAGCCTAGGTCCAAAGCATTTCACGAAAGCCGTACTTGGTCAGTCTCAAGCGGGCCTTGGTGAAATCGCCTTTCGCGAAAAGAGATTTAGTGAAGCCAAGCGCCAGTTTGAACTTTCTCTTCAGAACAGCGCAACCCCCAGAAAAGGTTGGATTCAATACCGAATCGCTTGGTGTGATCTCAATCTCGGCCGTGCAGAGGCCGGTAAACAGCGCCTCCTTGGTATATTGAAAACTCCTTCGCTATTGGCGCTTGAATCAAGCACATCTTCGGATGGCGTGAAGCCAGACGCTTCCTTTCAAGAGGACATCGCACGTGACCTCACGA
>JAXMMN010000432.1:0-1267 GCA_034366485.1 Bdellovibrionales bacterium | reverse complement strand
ATGGGAAAAGGTTGGAAACAAGCAGGTATGGCGGCGAATGCCGCAAAAAAGGGTGCGATCTTCACTAAAATGGCGAGAGAGATTCAAGTCTCTGCCAAGCTTGGTGGCCCTGATCCCAATGCGAACTCTCGTCTACGGATGGCCATCGATGCTGCACGAGAAGTGTCTTGTCCAAAAGACACCATCGAACGAGCAATTAAAAAAGGCGCCGGTCTTTTGGATGACGGTGCGCAAATCGAAGAGCTTTCTTACGAAGGTTATGGTCCGCACAAGGTCGGCATCATCGTCGAATGCCAAACGGACAACAGAAACCGCACGGCCTCTGAGATTCGCAATGTCTTCAATAAAAATGACGGCGCTCTCGGCGCTGAAGGCAGCGTGATGTGGATGTTTGACCGCGTGGCTCTTCTTGAAGGGACGAAAGCGGGCGTCAAAGATCCCGATGAAGAAGCGATCGAAATTGGAGCGAACGAAGTTGAACGCCTCGAAGGCGACAAGTTTTTGTTCTACGGCTCGCCGGAAGACCTGAAGTCGATTGAAAATGCGATGACCGCACGAGGTTGGTCGGTGTCGACGTCGGAACTTAGCTATAAACCAAAAAACATCACTGAGCTGACTGAAGAGCAGAAAAAAGAAGTTCTCGAGTTCATGCAGCTTTTGGATGATTGCGACGACACGCACCGCATTCACTGCACTCTCGATTTGTAGATCATTGAATTTCATTTCGAACTTATAAAGAGCCAAGTCTTGATCGACTTGGCTCTTTTCTTTGGCTACCGCGAGTGCGCCGGCACGGTGGTTTGTGTCGAATCCGAGAGAATCTGAAGCACGACGGTCGTAGGACCCGCTTTCCAAGTTTCAAGACCGCGATTTGAAATCAATGCCACTTGCCCAAATGACGTCGTCAAATCGTAAATCGGCCAACCGACTTCACCGCGACCAACAAGCCGAGCTCGAAATGGACTCTCTAACTTCGAGCTCAGTAGCTCCGCCAAAGTTTTCTTTTCCTTCGTCTCACAAATCACGCCTCGCTGTTTTTCGGAAACCGCACAAGTGTGTTTCGAATGGGCAGTTAGTCTACTTAACCCCTGCCCACTTAAGGGGCTTACTTCTTCTTTCAGACCATCTCGGAAATTAAAGTGTACGAGCTTATCGGAATCTGTAAGGAAACTTACGTGCCGATATCCTGTCGCCACTTCTTTTACGTTTTCCAAACCGTACGAATAAATTTCGCCCGATACACCTTTTTCGTCTATGCCAAAGCAGC
>JAXMMN010000431.1:0-4907 GCA_034366485.1 Bdellovibrionales bacterium | reverse complement strand
AGTTCCTTCTTGCTCAAGGGGGTTTTGCGTCGCAAGAACCAAAAACGGCACCTCTAACTTGTAGGTAGTATCACCAATGGTGACTTGCTTTTCCGCCATAGCCTCGAGCAAAGCGGATTGAACCTTTGCCGGAGCTCGGTTGATTTCATCGGCCAAAACGATGTTTGTAAAAATCGGGCCTTTCTTTGGCGCAAACTCGCCTGACTTGGGATTGAAAATCATCGTGCCGATTAAATCGGACGGCAGAAGATCGGGCGTAAACTGAATTCGATTGAAATCAAGTGAGATCGACTTCGAAACCGAAGCGATGGTCAGTGTTTTCGCCAAACCCGGCACACCTTCCAACAACACGTGGCCACCGGTAAGAAGGCCCATCAAAATACCTTCGACCATTTCCCGTTGACCGACGACCACCTTGCCGATTTCTTTCAGCATTCGGTCAACAAACTGCGCTTCTTGTTTAATTGCGGCATTTAATGCCATCACATCGATGTTCTGAGACATGGAGCAACTCCTCGTGACGTCAGCTGACTTAAAAAATCAGCATCTTCTGTATTGTGAACTCCCACCCCCTCATGCGGCAAAAAATGAATGACAAAAGACCTTGGCAACGCGCCGCGGAAATACGGACTATAGTAGGGGTATGAAATCTTCTCCAGAGCAAACAACATCCGGTCAGCCGCCACAGCCTGCGCCAAATCTTTGGGCCGATCTCCGAAGATACATAAAAGCGCGTCACTCCGAATGGCGAAGTCGGCAGAGCCTTCGCTTTTCTAGAACCGTTCGCGGCGTTCGCATTTCACAACTGCCGCGTGGCTTTGGACCAAAGACCATCACCGCCCCGAAACCAGAGGCTCTAGAACCTGGTTTCGATGCGCTACGAGTTTGGTTTTTGTTGTTCACACTTTCTGCAACCGCACTCGTCGCAGGCGTCCAGTTTGGTGGCCGGTTTGGTCTAGTACTCGGCTTCATCGCAACACTCGTGCTAAATCTTTGGATCTTATTTCTATCGCCAAACCAAATGATTCGCGGACTCCTATCTTGGGAGCTTGAAGGTCGAGACACGTGGGGGCTATTGGATGCAGCCCGCGAAGCCGCGCAGCTTGCTCACATTCCCGCGCCTCGAATCGCGCTTGCTGATACCGATCAGTTTTTTTCGCTGTCCATTGGACTTAGCTCGACCCGCTCGACAATTATTTTATCTCATGGCCTCGTGGAAAAACTCTCTCCAGAGGAGCGCCGCCTCGTCGTGGCTTTTGAAACCGCAAAAATTGCCTGCCAGTGGACAGCCAGCGCAACGGCCGCTCGAGGCCTTGCAAGACTTTTCGATTGGCCTGGATTTTCCTTCCTCCCGATTTGGGTTCTTCGTCTATCGCTGGGCAGCGGTCGAATTTTGAAAGTCGATGACTGGGTGGCTTCACATGGCGAGAGCCGGGAACTCTGGGCACGTACTCTCTGGACGCTCGATTCGATGATGGCAGCAAAATCGCGACGCTTTTTAGTCAGCGAAGGCGCCCTGCAAACAGTTTTCACATCTGAAATTTTTCGCGGGCCGGCACGCGAAACAAAATCCATTTTTCGATACTTTCAATCAAAGGTGAACCCATCGGTGAAAGGTGCGGCATGGGGCTCCTTGACGGAAATTCGTGGATCTCGCTATGAACGTGTACTGCCAGGTGTGCGAACTCGCATCGGTGCGCTGATCGATCGCTTTCCACCCTGATCGAAAACTTTTTAAGACCAAGGAGATTTTCGCTATGGAAGCCAACCTCTCAACTCTCGTTCTTTCGATTGCCTCGAGTGCGGCAATGGCACTTGGTCTCGCGCCTCATCCGGTCTCGGGCAAAACCGAAAAAGATGCGACACTGGCAAAATTCAACATCGACCTTCTTTCAATGTTGGAAGAAAAAACTCGCGGCAATCGAACAGCCGATGAAGATCGGTTTATCACTTCGGTGGTACAAGATTTGAAACTAAAATTTGTAGAGCTAAGTTAACGGAGCTAAAAATGAAACATGCAAAAAAAATTTTCACTGTCATTTTCAGACGCCCAATCGTCTTCGCGACGGCCGTTCTCACTGTAGCAGCTGCTTGCACTTATAGCGTCGATGCAGTTTCGCAAAACAAGAGTGGCAAACCATCGATGGCCCTTCCTGCGCCGAAAACGGATACCCCACTTGATCCAAAAAAACTGAGCGATCCGTTACCGGCAAATTTGTTCATCGAGCTCGGAAAGCTTTTGAATCCGGCCGTTGTTTCTATTTTCTCTTCACAAGCACCAAGAGACACGGGCCGAGGCGGCTATCGCGACCCAATGCAAGATCTCTTTGAACAGTTTTGGGGCGCACCGTTTGGTCGTCCAGAACCGCGCGGTGGCCGCGGCACTCCACAGGCCTCTGGACTTGGAACTGGCTTTATCGTTCGTGAGGATGGACTGATTATCACCAACAATCACGTCGTCGCCCAAGCTGACCTCATCAAAGTACAGCTCGACAACAATTCCGATAAGTTCTTTGAAGCAGAAATCTTGGGGCGCGATGCTCGCACCGACATTGCTGTTTTAAAAATCGATGCAAAGCGCACACTGCCTGTCGCTCAACTTGGCTCGAGCAAGGATGTGCAAGTTGGTGAATGGGTTGCTGCCTTTGGAAACCCCTATGGACACGCACACACGATGACCAAAGGGATCGTCTCGGCCATCGGCCGCGCGATTCCTGAACTCAATCGTTTTCCGTTTATCCAAACAGACGCAAGCATCAACCCTGGTAACTCGGGCGGTCCGCTGGTGAACGCAAAAGGTCTCGTCATCGGTGTGAACACTGCCATTGATGCGCGGGCACAGGGAATTGGCTTTGCGATTCCGATCGACGACGTAAAAAGAGTTATTTTACAACTTGAAAAAGATGGTCGCATTCGCCGCGGCTTTCTTGGCATTGGTTTAGCTCCGCTGACGCCGGACGTGGCTGACCAATTGGGTCTTGGCGACACCGAGGGCGTCATCGTATCGCAAGTCATGCGAGGCGGACCAGCCGATAAAGCCGGCCTAAAACCCTACGACATTATCATCGAATTCAACGGCAAAAAACTGCGTGGGCCGGGAGATCTCCAAGTGTCTGTCGGTGACAGCGACGTGGGACGCAAGGTTGCCGTAAAAGTTCTGCGCTTTGAAGACGATCGATCGAAGAAAACTTTGAATCTTGACGTCACGCTGGATGAAAATCCGGAAGACCTCGCAAACCTCAAGCCCGCTCGTGAGTCTAAACCTCCTCAAGGCGGTAAAGCAGTTCCGCACGATCTCGGTTTCAAAGTGGCGGACGAGACTCCAAAGCTTCGACAGTTTTACAATGTGTCGCCAGAAGCCAAGGGCCCCATCATTGTTGAAGTTGCGGCCTCAGGCCCAGCGGCACGCGTTGGCTTGCGCGAAGGTGATGTGATTCTGGATATCAATCGCCAGACGGTCTCGAAAGCTTCAGACGTCGCAAGCCGTCTCGTGAAAGGTCGAAACCTCATCCGCGTTGCTCGGGGAAATTCGATTTTGATCGCCGTTGTCGGGACTAAGTAGGCTCGAAGAGGCAAGCCGACCTTCCGATTGGCAAGGTCGGCGAATTTGGTTCCAAACCAGTTTACTTCTTTTTCGTCACTGCTGTTTTTTCACTGCTTTTCGCATTTTGCCCACGCATTGGCCTTTTCGGTCACAAGACGTTCGAGCGTCGCTGTTCCGTAGCGAAAACCACCAAGATTCGTTTGAATCGACAGCATCCCAACGTAGTCATGTTCACGATCCCAAAATGGATATGCGCCGTAGGCACCGGGACTGGAAATTCGTTTCCCAGATTCACAATTAAATACTTCGCTTTTACATTCGTGCCAGTAGCCAAGTCCATAGTGCCAGTCTTCACCAATTCCACTGCGAGCTGGCGAATTTCCAATCGCCACGGGCGACGCTGTTCTGTCGAGAATATAGAGCGCCATCATTTCTTTGGACAAAATCTTGTCCGCCCTCAGGGCACGCAGAAAGGAAAGATACTCAGCCCCGGTCCAATGCATGCCGCCCGCTAAACGTGGATTCGATGCCGAAGGTAAATCGTAGCGACCAGAGGGAAATAGTCCGGTTTCGGCTTTGAACTCCTCAAACACCTCAGTCCAATCTTTTTTTCCGAGAGCACGAATGGCCATTAGGCCTGCCACCTGCATGTGGGTGCCCGAGTAATTGAATTCATCACCTGGCACTTCGCCGTTTCCTAAATTGAGATTGGCGATCGCAACAACACATTCCGAAAAAACTGCAGAGCCTTGATTTACGCAGCGGGGTTCTTCAATTAGTCCTGATGTAAAACTAAGAAGGTGCTCGAGAGTCATATTGTAGAGTGGGCTTTCAGGCGTCACCGGCCACTCAGGAAGATACATCTGAGGTTTGTCGCTTAACTGCAAAATTCCTTTTTGCACCAGTCGTAAAATCACTATCCCTGTGACCATTTTTGAGGTCGATGCAGATTCGTATTCAGTCTCTGGCGTGGACTCGCCATAGTTGAAAGTAAACTTCCTTCCGTCCGCTCGCTCGATCTCGTAAGAGAAATCGTATTCGCTTCCTGATCCACTTAGCGCACTTCGCATTTCGGCTTCCAAGATCTCGGTGCCCTCGGTCCCTCCGGCGCAAATGAATTTCGCCTCATCGACCGCCGGAAGTGGTGTCGTTTCCGATTGCTCCATGTCGAAATCCGACTGATCGGAACCTTTGAATTCGCACCCTGTGATCGCCAACGAAAGTAAGATTGGCATCATCAAAAACGGATTGATCGTAAATTTTCTGATCAGAGTATGCGCCGCTTTTGTTTTCAATGTGCCCCCTAGGTAAAGAGGAAACACATCGAGCTAACAGAAAGTTGCAGCAAGCGGAATTGCTGTTT
>JAXMMN010000430.1:0-1108 GCA_034366485.1 Bdellovibrionales bacterium | reverse complement strand
ACACGAATCCTTACGGCAGACTTAAACACGAACTTGTGACGTAGCCGTTTTTCTCAATCGACGCGGCTGCGCATCGGTCTTGGCGATTGTTTGCGACTTTTAAGCAGTCACTTGTGACATAGCCGTTCTTTTTTAACGATGCCACCGCGCAGCGGCCGCCTGAATCAAGCGATAAGCAGTCGCTCGTAACGTAGCCATTTTTGACGATGGAATAGGCTGCACACTGATCTTGTGCATCGTTTTTTACTTTCTCGCAGTCGCTCGTCACATAGCCATTTTTTTCGATAGATGCTTCGGCGCACGATTGAAAGTCTTCACACACTCGCGATGCTTCGGCCGTCGAAATTCCGAAGGCCATAGTCAGTAACGATCCCAAAACCAATGCATTAAATCTTTTCATAATTATTCCCCCCACGTTTTGGCCCCCTCTTTGGCACCATTTGTCTCCTGCAAATTGCAGCGACACTGGGATTTGCATCATCTACGCCGACCAAAAGGGTGAAGTTTGACACCAGCGAAGCCCCTCCAGCGCAAGCCCTCCGGGCCGAAAAACGTGTCGTCCACTCATTCGTTAAGTTTGTTCGATCAGCCATGTGTCATTCGCACTTGACGCGGTTTTGCTTTCTGTACCGAGTGTGTCATTAAGTTTCTGCTAGCGAATTTCGACTCTTCCCGTCTATGAGCCCTTCATGCACTTAATGTCCCGATCGAATTGTAGACGAATCCTGTGGAGCGTCTTCGCATTCACCATGGTGATCTCTCAACCTGGCTTCGCAGCCGGCACGACTCATCCACGTGGACTTGATGTGAATGATGTAAGCGTCCTTATTCCTTTCGGTCCAAACGGTCTTCACCCATCTATTGAATTCATTTCGATGGGGTTTATCACTGAAAGCATCTTTGAATCTGTTTTGCGATTTGAATACCCAGCAAGTTTGCCAGGTTCACCAAACCTTCAAGATCTCCCCTATGTCGATTCTCGATTCGTTACAAACCCAGGCAAGTGGCGAGTGACCTCGTTTCGACTGGAAGACTGTGGAGAAGTTATAGGTTCACGTGAGCTTGCGACTGCGACCATCGGAGCACCAAACGTGCTGCAACTTTCTCG
>JAXMMN010000429.1:0-5917 GCA_034366485.1 Bdellovibrionales bacterium | reverse complement strand
AATCTGCATCACTCGCCAAGTTTACGAGCAGGTCAATGAGAAGATTGAAGGCATTGACTTCAAGCAGGTGGGCAAAGCCTCGTTAAAAAACATTCGAGGCGGAGCAGACATTTACCACGTTCTATTGCCTCATGAAAAAGTGAATCACAAATCTTCGCCTCGATTCTCAAATGCTTGGCGCAGATTTCAGCAATTTCGCCAGCAGACATCATTTGTACAATTCAACAAAGCTTCTCTTTTTACTTCGACACTCGCCTCACTTTTTTTGCTTTCCTTCGCCATCGCCGGTGGCTTGATGAATGTTTTCAACGGCGGTACAAGTGCAGAACGCACTCCTGCAAGTCTCGCGAGCCCGTTGACGGACATTTCGAGTGATTGGAAGTACAAAACCGAAGGCATGACCGATTGGTCGGACTTCGACATCAAAAAGTCATGGCGGTATGCCGACGACATCACTGGAAAGTTTAAACTTTCAAAACGATTTGAAACGTCAAACGATTACAAGTCGCCGTCCATTGTTCTTGGAATTATACGCGATCGCCATCGGGTTTATCTCAACGGAAACTTTATTGGCGGAGCGGATCGGCACACAGATCTCGCAATGTACACTTTCGACCCAAGACTTCTGAAAGCCGGTTCGAATGAAATTCTCGTTGAGGCGGAAACCGAACGATCGCTCAACCCAGGGCTTTCCATGATTCCTGATGTCGGAACTTCTCTCGGTGAATTTTCGGAAATTTCAGAAAAAGTTCGCAGCAACACGATTCGTTTTCATGTTCTACGGAACGTCTACTTTGGCTTGGCTCTCACTGTACTTATCGGCTGCTTCGGATTTCTAATTGCCCGCCGCGTTCCAATGAACTTCGTCTATAGCTTTTCAATTTTGCTATTTTCAAGTCTTCAACTTGCCTACTACAGCCCGTGGATCAACGAAACCTTTGACTACCCATTCGTTCGCTTCTTAAAAATTGCCGGTCTCGCAATAACATCACTTTTGCTGATACCAGCCTTCTCGAAAGTTTACGCTTGGCAGAAGACTGAGGTTGTTGGCAACTTGATGATTCTCATTTTCTCAGGTCTCTCGGCCACACTGCTCTTTGACAGCGGAATCGCGCCCTCCATTTTCACAGATCGCTACAACCTTGTTATCGGTATCGCGCTAGCTATTTCACTTCCATGGGCAGTTGCGATGTTGGTTAAGATGGGTTCCGCGTTGTCAAAGTCCGAAAAGACAGTTTCCACCGCGTTTGGATTCGCCTATCTGCTATCCTCATTTTTTCTAACGTCCTCAATGCTGGTTTCTCTAAAAGCTGGTGTCAGCCAAATGTTCGTACCAGACGCGATCCGACGACATTTTATAGACTTCAGCCTAACCTTTCCGCTTCTGTTTTCTACCTTCGTCATCGGCATAGCGATTCATGACTATATACAGCAGTCCAAATCAGCAAAAGCCCGTCGCAAGAAGGACTCCCTGATTCTTGAAGCCGCACACGTCATTTCGAAAACAATGTCAGTCAACACAGCGATCTCAGAGCTTCAAAGAACAACTTGTGCCTTTCTTCAGGCGACTAGATCGACGGTTTATGTACTTCAGGATTCAAGCTCTTCGCCGACCTTGCTCGCAGAGTTTTCATTCAATTCCTCGGATTCAAGCAAAGAGAACAAAGCCAAGGCTGTCATCTCGGTAAATCGTGGCGTCATCGCTTACACATTGAAGAATCTTACGCCACTACTGATTGAAGACATTCGCACCGACCGACGCTTTAGCGATCTTAAGTCCGACTATTCCCGAGATTCGGAATCACGGTTCAACACTGGTAGCTGCATGATTTTCCCGCTGACATCAAATGGAAAGGTTGTCGGTGCGATCACGTATGCCGACAAAGAAAGCCACCTGCCATTTTCAAAAGATGACTTTGAAGCCGCACTTCAGATTAGTACTCAGCTAGCACTCCTGATCGACAATCGACGCCTGGCCGAGCAGTACAGAGTTGCAAATTAATAACCTAGCTCGCGACTTCCGACGGCTTGAGATCCGATAGATCACCGCCAAGTATCTTCTCTAGAACCAGTTTTTTAAACTCCGCAGAAAAAACACCGGCCAAAATCGGATCATCAAGAATCTCTTTCATTGCCTCAATCGGATCTTTGCGCGCACGACCCATCTTCACTTGAATTCGAGAATCGAATTCCTTAGCAAACCGAATCATCTGCGATTCGACCATGATCTTCTGATCATTAATTCCGTTTGGAAAACCTTTGCCGTCTGCCTGTTCGTAAACACCAACAATTATGTTTCGAAGCTTTTCAGGAATCGAAAGTTTGCGATTGAGTGCGAGATCAATACTTCGCTGTGACAGCCGTCGGTACTTATCAACTTCGTCTGCTGTTAAAGTCTTACTTCCTAAAACAGGCTCTCCTGCGCGAAGCACTTCGGCAATCTTGGACGACAGAGTCAGTACACTCATGTCAACCAATAGAGACGCCATCATAATCTCCTCGACTCGCTTCATGTCTGCGCGCAATGCAAGCATCCCACTGAATGCCGCAATGGACGGAGCTCTTTCTAATGAGCCAAATTCGCCAATCGAACTCCCGTTAACGACTTCCCACGCTCGAGGAAACTCAGCGAGGTTCATCAACAAGTCATCGCAGAGCTTTTGACAGCGAGCCAAAAGTTCTTGGCCCTCAAGAAAAGAAACTCGACTACTTTCGTCGGTCACTTCGAACGCTAGGTTGGTAAATTCAGATTGTAACGCGACAAAGTTTGCCCGACACCGTTTAGCCAAACCTTTCGGTGACTTGTCGGAAGTTTCTTCGATGAACTTTTTGTATCCGTACAAATCACCGCGATCGAGGTAAAACTCGGGATTCTCCAGAAGTCTAGGTAGCCGGTCGACCTCAATCGAATCGCCAGTACGAATGAGCTTCAAAAACTTTTTTCGTTGAGGGAGCAAATGGTAAACAGTAAATGGAAGCGGATGATCCGGCAAAAGATCGATCGACTTCAATGGCACATAGCTCGCCTTCAATAACTGGTTCATCGCAAAAGCGACCTTGCCAGTTTCAACTTCATGCCGAAGGAAGGTTAACTTCACTCCTTGGCGTTCCAAAAATGCTGACTTATCTTTTGTCAGTTCTTTTTCTACGATCAGAATCAAAAACGCATGCGGAAACTGTTGCCGCCCCGCTTGAACAAGCTCGTCCACCGAAACTTCTGCCGGCGCGAGCGATTCGATCACGAACATAAGTGTCGGTTCGATGGTGGTTTCGAAGACATCGTCCACGTTCAAAAATTCATGCACGCTATAGCCAAACTCTTTGGCAGCATTCAGGATGATATCTGCCTTTTCCTTATCTCCCAGCGTACAAATGTCGAGCGCGGTCATACAAGTCTCCCTAGGCCGCCGACGCCACCGGAGCTTGGCGCAAGGAAAGCATCACTAAAAAATCACCGAGGTCAGAATGACACTCAAAAAACAAAGCGTAGCCCGAAAGATTCGCTTTGGCTAATGTTAGATTCTGACCAATGATTGTTGACGGAATGGCTAGGTGAAAATCAAAGCCACTCTCATTTATGTTTCGTCTTGAAGAGCTAAAGACGATGTTCAAAATCTCGCCGCAAGCATCCGAGTTTTCGGCCGTGACCTCTTCGACTCGTTCGCCAATCATTCTTTCTAAGACGTTAACAAAAGTTGCCTTAGGGAGCGCAATCGACAACTGCCCTATGAGGCTTGATGAGTGCATCGTCAGTGTGCTCAAGCAATCATAGGCCTTCCGCTTGCTCGACACGAGGCCTGGATCCATCGTCAAACTCACAACCTTCGCATGGCTTTTCAATTGAATTTGAAAAGTATCGATGATCGATTTTTCGATATATTTTGGAATCACCTTGATGTCTGGTTTACTCATGGATCAGGCCGCGACCTTCTTATGAGCCTGCTCAAGCTTCATCTTAATTACGTCAGCCGTAAATGGCTTCACGATATAGTTACTAACACCGCTGAGAAGTGCTTCTTTCACCTGACTCGCTTCTGCCTCTGCCGTAAGAAGAACAAATGGAAGCTTCTTGAAGCGTGCGTCAGCGCGAACGCGTTTCAGCAGATCGAGGCCACTGCAATTTGGCATGTTCCAATCGGAAATCACAAGCTGAACTGGCGGATTCGAAGCCTGAAGGACATCCCACCCGAGGTTGCCGTCGGCTGCTTCCTGAATGTCTGTGAATCCAATTTCCTTGAGGGTCTTCGTGACCACTTTTCGCATTGTCGACATATCATCAAGAATCAAAATTCGTGTGTTGGCTGGAAACATAAAACGCTCCTTTATGCGGCTAATGAAACCGGTTGTTTTTTTCTATAGATAACAGCACCGTCAACTGCGACCTGGTGGTACTCTTGAGACAAGCCAATCAGACTTTCTCCAGAACCGAGAATCAAAAAGCCACCGGGCTCGAGCTGTTCAGAAACTCTGTCTAAAATCTCTTTTTTGCTTTCAACATTTTGATAAATCAAAACGTTGCGACAAAGAATCAGACCGAATTTACCAATTTGAGTGAAACTCTCTTTCAGGTTTTGCTTTCGAAATTCCATTTTTTGTCGAATCGCGGGACGCACCGCCCACCGATCGCGCTCATCTTTGCTAAAGTACTTAATCATCAGGGCGGCGGGCAAACCACGCTGTACTTCAAGCTGAGTATAAAAACCATCACGAGCCTTCGAAAGAACTCTTTCCGAAATGTCGGAACCCACAATTCTAAAGGAAAAGGGATCTTTAATTTTGGACTTTTGCTCTTCTAGCAAGATCGCCAGCGACACGGCCTCCTGCCCAGTGGAACTTGCGGCCGACCAAATTTTCAACTCTTTACTAGGACCATTTGTCGACTCCAATAAAGCAGGGAGCACCGTCTGCTCGATCGCACGGAAAACTTTTGGATCGCGAAAAAAAGAGGTCTCGTTGTTGGTCGCAACGTCTAGCAACATTTGCTTAAATGCGCCAGTGATCCCCTTTTGCGCTGTCGCATGAAGGGTATGAATACTCGCCTCGCCCATCATCTTTGCGATCTCTTCTAGCCGATTTCTCAACTGGAAGGCGTTGTGATCAGAATAGATAATCCCAACTTCTTTTTCGATGTAGGTAGAGAAGTACTTTAAGATTTCTTGGTCTCGAACATCAACATTAAGCGACATTGTGAAATACCTGTCCGCAGACGTACTCAATTTTTTCTTTGAGAATGTCGACCGTGAAGGGTTTCAACATATACTCCGCTGCGCCAATCTCCAGCAGATGAGCAATCTCGTCAGGGGAGTTCTTTGTCGTCATCATGACGATCGGGCTAGGAAACCCAAGTGCTTTTAGTTCGTTCAAACATTCTGGGCCCGTTTTGATAGGCATTTCCCAATCAAGCAGAACCAAGTCGAACTTCTCGCCTTTTCTGACAAGCTCAACGGCTTCTGCACCATTGAATGCATCCGTAAACTGAATATCAGTCGCCGCTTTTAGGAGGTCTTTTACAAAGGTATGGACCGCCTTCGTGTCGTCAACAAGTAGAATTTTAAACATTGTCATCCTCCCTTAGCCACAAGGCCCACGGAACCTGAAGCGATTTTTTTAGGTAACGGATTCGGAGCAACTTTGTCGCGAAGAACAGTTGCCAGCGCTGACGTGTCACCCATCAAATCATATGCACCAATTGCGTGAACCGCACCTGGCATCCCGAATACAACACAAGACTCTTTATCCTGAATCATCACAGCACCGCCGCGATCTTTCACCGCGACACAGCCATTTTTACCGTCTGAACCCATACCCGTCAGGATGACGGCCAAGCAGCCGACACCATAGATCTCGGCAGCCGTACGAAAGAGAGGATCAACCGCCGGACGCACGAAATTTTCGTGTGGCCCTTGATCCAAAGAAA
>JAXMMN010000428.1:0-1158 GCA_034366485.1 Bdellovibrionales bacterium | reverse complement strand
CACCCAAGTGGAAGGTACGCATCGTGAGCTGAGTTCCAGGTTCACCGATCGACTGAGCTGCGATTGTACCAACGGCTTCGCCGAGGTTGACGATCGCACCGCGAGAAAGATCGCGGCCGTAACACTGAACGCAGATTCCACGACGTGTTTTGCAAGTGAGAACCGAACGAATCGAAACCGACTCGATTCCAGCTGCCTCGATTGCGCGAACATGCGTTTCATGAATCTCTTCGCCAAGTGGAACGATCGTTTCATTCGTAACTGGATGAACGATAACTTCCGTCGCGACACGGCCAAGAACACGGTCGCCAAGTGGCTGAATGACCTCTCCGCCTTCGATCAAAGGCGTGATGATGATACCTTCCTGTGTTCCGCAATCGTGTTCAGTGATGATTGCATCCTGAGCAACGTCGTGGAGACGACGAGTGAGGTAACCCGAGTTCGCTGTTTTAAGAGCGGTATCGGCAAGACCTTTACGCGCACCGTGAGTCGAGATGAAGTACTGAATACAAGTCAGACCTTCACGGAAATTCGCCGTGATCGGCGTTTCAATGATCTCGCCCGATGGTTTCGCAAGAAGACCGCGCATACCCGCCAACTGACGGATCTGAGCTTGCGAACCCCGTGCACCGGAGTCAGCCATGATGAAAATCGGGTTGAACGAAGGCGCAGTGACTTTGCCTTCTTTCGTGTCGAACTCTTCTTTGTCGAGTTCGCCCATCATTTCTTTTGCGACCTTGTCGGCAGTCTGAGCCCAGATATCCACAACCTTGTTGTAGCGTTCACCATCAGTGATGAGACCTTCATCGTACTGATGCTGAATTTCAGCAACTTGATTGTCGGCATCTGCCAACAATGTGGTTTTAGATTTTGGAATAACCATGTCATCGATACAGATCGAAATACCTGCGAGTGTCGAATACTTAAATCCGTACTCCATGATCTTGTCTGCCAAGATGCAAGTTGCCTTGCCGCCAGCGAGACGGAATGTCGTATCGATCAAGACCGCAAGTTGCTTCTTGTTCATGACTTGGTTCATGACCGAGAAAGGAACTTCTGGTGGTACGATATCGCTCAAAATCGCGCGACCTACCGACGTTTCTTCCAATTTGCCATTGATACGAACTTTACATGCCGCTTGAAGTTCGATGTGCCCTG
>JAXMMN010000427.1:0-1746 GCA_034366485.1 Bdellovibrionales bacterium | reverse complement strand
TACATTGCAAGAGCTTGCTTCGCACACCTCAGGACTTCCGCGAATGCCGACGAACTTTATGATGAGCGATCCGCTGGATCCGTATAAGGACTACGATGCGGTTCTTTTGCTTCAATTTCTCAAAGACTTTAAACAAGCAGCTCCAGGTCCTTATCTTTATGCTTACTCGAACGTGGGAATTGGTCTTCTCGGATACTTGCTTGCTGAAAAGTTGAATTCGCAAACTTATTCAGACTATCTTGAAATCGCACTATTGAGGCCGCTTGGTTTGAGTCACACAAAAACAAAACTGATAGCGGCCAATTCGAACTTTGCCGCCAAAGGCCACGATAGCTTCTATTCACTTGTTCCATTTTGGAATTTAAATGTGCTTGAGGGAGCGGGCGTCTTAAAGACAACGGCTCGAGATCTTTTGAATTACCTCAAGTTTAATATGGATCCTGACTCGAGCTTAATCGGTCGTGCAATGGCACTTGCTCACGATCAGCTGTTTCCTTCTGATGTATCAGGCACGACGGTCGGTCTTGTTTGGAGTGGGATGCCTTTGGGGCGCTACAAGGTGCTGGCCCATGGAGGCGCGACGGGTGGCTATCGAGCGAATTTGATCTTCGATAAGGCTGAAAAGTTGGGAGCAATCGTTTTGTCCAATACGGACATCACGCCAACGTGTATTCTTGCGCCGGTTTTTGATGTGCCTTGTGAAGTACCGGTCTATCCGGTCGTCAGGCCGGAGATCCAGGCAAAGCTAGTAGGGAAGTTTGAGGCGAGTTCTATCGGTCTTAAGGCTGACGTGTTTGTCGAAGGCGGAAAGCTAGGTATTCATCCAGACGGTCAACCACGTTTGAGGCTATGGGCAAAATCTGAGATGGAGTATTTCATTCCAGATGCGAAGGCAGAAATCATTTTCCAATCATCGATTTCTGGTGAGATTGACCAGTTCGAACTCAAACAGGGTGGCCAATCATTTATCTTCAAGCGTCTCTAGTTTTGAATGGAAGGCGTGATTGATTAATAAATAATATCAGTTACTATTAATTTGATGATGATTGTCCTCCTGCTATTCATTTTATTCGCGCTACCAGATTCGACAGCGGCCGCTACTCCTGCGGAAATTTTGAAGTGCTACAATGAAATTCAGGCACCAAATAACCCATCTGGATTTTTTGGTGTTCCTGTTGTTGCCGCCGAAGATCCCGTTTTTGGACGACGGGTTGCCGACAACCTTTACTCAGCACCAAGATCGACCAGTGCTTACATCGTAACTTCGAAAACGATTTTGAAGCAGACATTTGATTATGATAATGCCGAAGACTTTGGGCGCCGACCGAACCCGAATGGAGGTGGGCAAGTTCAAGTCAGTGCTTCGCCAATCTTCGAATTGACGCCGAAACAAACGGGGCTTTCGAACAAGATATTTTTACGCGCAAAATGGACGAAGACGGTGGATCATCCGAATGGCGCAAATCTCTCGGTGGTTGAACTGCAAAGTAGTGAAGTACGCCGTGAACAAGGCAAGGTTGTTGCGTTAAAACCTCAGACGAGTCTGACCCCAGAGGCACAATCGGCTGTCTTGATGTATTTGAAAAGTCACATCGAATCATCGCTTTGGGATAAACGTGGCTCTTCGGTGGCGTACGATACCTGTCACAGGATTCCGGACTTGAAAGAATTTATGGAATCAAAAATGAGCTCTTTTGAAACGAGCCCTGTAAAGTCAGGTGTCGCCCCCATAGGCAACAAACCCGT
>JAXMMN010000426.1:0-2091 GCA_034366485.1 Bdellovibrionales bacterium | reverse complement strand
TCCACATCTCTTAACGCAGGCTCGGCTTCTGGATGAACAACGAGTTGAAGCGGACTTCGATATTTCCAGAATGCCGGATTGGTCCAAGTTAGACTCGTTTTGGACGGAAGCAGAATCTCTGCTTCCGCATCTCGAAACGGTTTCATTGGCTGGTGGCGAACCAATGCTGCTTGAAAACGTCACACGGTTTCTCAACCGGGCAGTTGAAACGGGCCACAGTCGTCACATGAAAGTCTTTCTGGCCTCCAACTTTACCCACTTCAAGGACGATTTTTTCGAAATTGCCTCAAATTTTGAACTCTTCGAATTCATTGCGAGTGTCGATGGTTTTGGTGCAACTCAGGAGTACATTCGATTTCCATCGCAGTGGAGTGTTGTCGACGCAAATTTTAGAAAAGCGAAAAAGCGTATGGTGCCGAATCGTCTGAAGGCACTCACGAACGTAACACTTCAAATGCTGAACATCATGACATTCACGGAACTCCTCGATTGGCATGATGAGCTCGAGCAGATCGAGCCTCCTTATCATCAGCACCCCTATTTTTTGAATTTACTCACTCATCCATCGTACCTTTCGATCGAGAATCTTCCGCCCAAAGCGCGGCTCATTGCGATTGAACGAATAGAAGCTCACCGCGCGCGCTCGATTATTCTAAAAAAGTTTCCGGAAATGAATGAGCGGCTCGATCTTATTGTCGCAACTCTACGTCAACCGCCGCGACCAGATTACGAAGATCGTCTTCGGGAGTTCGTAAAGGTTCAGACGGTTTTAGATGAACACCGTGGGCAAGATTTTAAGTCTTTTGATCCAGAACTTTACGCCATTATCCAGGACGAACTGAAAATGACTTTCGACACCGATTGGGAGTCTGTCGTTCGCCAGGTTCCGCTGTGACGATGAAGGGGACTGAGGCAGAAATAGAGCTGGCCAAGAAAGTCGCCAGCCGTGGCTTTTGCCCGCTCCCTTGGATGCATTTAAGCGCCAACACCGATACGTCCATGCGAGTTTGCTGCAATACAGACCATGGGGGCCACGTTAAAAATGAGCGTGGCGAAATCGTTTACCTGAGCGACCTGAAGTCTGCTCGTGAGGCGATGAATCAGGCCACCCATAAGAATTTGCGTCTGAGTATGTTGAAAGGCGAGCGTCCGGATTTCTGCAGGCGCTGCTATGTCGAGGAAGATCACGGCGCCGTTTCAATTCGCCAAATCTATTTGCGTCATTTTTCTACGGTTTTAGATTCTGCGGTTTCAGAAGCGATGTCCTCCAAGGGCGACGGTGAAATTGATCCCCGGATCACGTACGTGGATTTTTCTCTTTCTAATAACTGCAATTTGAAGTGCCGTATGTGCAGTCCGCATTCGTCGTACCCGCTACTGGGCGAGTTTAAGCAGTTGGGACTGCATTATTCTCCTGATCAGGCGGAGAAGGCGAACCGAGGCTGGAACTTCGATGAGAACCTCGGTCGAATAGCGGCCGAAGTTGTTCCATATCTCACGGAGATGCTGACAACGGGCGGGGAGCCCTTCTTGTCGCAACAGCATTACAAAATTCTTGAGATGTGTGTTGCAAGCGGACGAAGCCAGGAGATTGTCCTTCGCTACCACTCGAATCTTACGATTCTGCCAGAGCGGCTTCTTAAAATTTGGCGATTTTTTCGCAAAGTCGAAATCCATGTCAGCCTCGAAGGCGTGGATGAGGTGAATGAGTACGTTCGCTATCCGGCGAAGTGGAGCCAGATTCAGGCCAATCTTCGAGTGCTTCATTCTCTGCGAAAAGAAGTCACGATGCACATCGAGATCCACACCTGTCTTCAGGCGATCAGCTGGCTCCGCCTTGGTGAGCTTCTTCATTGGGTCGCGAAAACGTCGATCGAACTAGATGGTCTTTTCCCTCGAATTCCGTATCCCATTTGGATCGATCAGCCTCACGAAATGACTCTGCTTGCACTGCCCCCCTCTTTCCGTGAACTGGGGGCGAAGCGAATTTTAAAGGAACTCGATTGGATCGAGCCAATGTTTGAAGATCGCCGAAGCCCGGATTTTGAATTTGGCTCTGCCAGGTCCTTCCGCGCGGCGATTTCACGTCTC
>JAXMMN010000425.1:0-1259 GCA_034366485.1 Bdellovibrionales bacterium | reverse complement strand
ATTCTTTTCGTCGTTGATAAGTCGGGTTCAAACGTGAATCCAGGGACTGATCCAAATGGAATGTACCGGGTAGGCACAATCAGTGCCTTTTATGATCTCCACAAAACCAACCAATTCACTAAGTGGGGATTGGTCAGTTTCCAACTCTCAGGCGCTACTCCAGAAATTCTCGATGATACGGGTCTTTCGGGCGGATTTTCGAATGACCCATCTGTCATTATGCCAGCCATACAATCTCTTGCTACGGGCAACACGGGGGGGACACCCTACCAAGCAGCGATTGCTACGGCGGGAGCAACGATCACCAATGATATCGCTCGAAACCCGACTCAACCCAGCAGATACGTGGTCGTTTTTATATCTGATGGTGAACCTTCGGATGGTGTAACTGACCCAGTTCTTCAAAACATCGTTACAGGTCTCACAGACTTGGGAGATATCACTCTCAGCACGGTCTATTACGGACCGTTGAACCCGACGGCTTCTGCAAGAATGTTGAAAATGGCAAACTGGGGCAGAGGCAAGTTTTTGGATACCAACGTGTCTGGTCGAATTCCACTTGATAGTCTTATCGGCTTCAACACTGGTGAACCATGGCTCATCAAAAACTTCACTGTGACGAATTTGAATGCTTCACCATGTGACGACGGCACCATCGATTCCGACTCGGATGCTGATGGACTCTGTGACAAAGATGAAACTCGCTACAATGCTGAGTTTCAAGCTGATCCGGCCAAAATGACTCGAATGGAAGGCAAGCGGTTTGACCCGTTAAATCGCAACAGCTTTGATCCTTATCTCAGCGATGCGATCTACTATAAGTACATCGTGTTTTCAGAAAATCTTCCTCGCGATTGCACCACAGCGGACTTAATTGACGATGACCGCGATCTCGCAAATAAATGCGAAGAACGTTATATTTATTCGACTTCACCCACGGGACCGACACAAGAGTGGACCGAGGAAATGCAAAACGACGGCGACGCTTTCAATTTTGATAGCGATGGCGACGGATACTTGGATTTCTTTGAGTTCATCATGACAAGAAACAAGTCGGCGGCGATGGACCGAAACAACGTCAATCAGCTGTATTTAGGTCAGCGACTAGATACGATCTATAACAAGCATCTTAACTGGCGAAATCCGTTTGCTTCTGTCGCTTACGACGGCGCGTTTCAGTTCCGCCGAGTAAACGAAAAAGGACAAAACTGCTATAGCTACAATCAAACTGTTTTGCCGCTCTATAAAACAAAAGCGGC
>JAXMMN010000424.1:0-7680 GCA_034366485.1 Bdellovibrionales bacterium | reverse complement strand
AAGACGTTCGCGACAATCTTTTCTCGATTGCGCGCGAAGTCCCCTAAGGTTGAATTTATTTGAGCGAGTGCAATTTGCATTCAGCGAAAGACTACGTCGGTTTGGCCACTTCGTTCAACGAAGGTTCTTGATCAACCAGGTAAGTTGACGAATTTGTTTGCGCAAATTGCAAAGGCTGATCTGCCAATTTCTTTCGCTTCGTATACCCATCACGATACGCGTGCCAGTGATCGATCGTGACCTCTGGATATTTCCAGCAAAAGTAGCCATCTCCGGAATCGAAATCCACAATCCAAATGCCCTTCGGCAATCCGCCTAGCTTTTGAACCTTGGTTTGCCAGTCTTGAATCAACTGGCTTGCCTGAGCTTCAAAAACTTCGATTTCCGCACGGTCGGCATCACTTGATCGCGACTTCGCTTCGATCTTCGTGATGAGCACCTGAACCTTTTCGGCCGCGGTTTTCGTCATTCTTGAGATCACAGGAAGCAGCGTACGAGCTTCAGCAAGACTGAAGACACTTCGGCGGTTGATTCCGATAATTTCTGTATCACTTGATGTTGGAACACCCTCAAACATGCCCATCTCTTCTTTTCCCCCCAAAGAAATGGCCTCAGAACACTAGTTTCTTGTCATTGTCGGTTCCGCTTTGGAACCAATATTTAGAAGAAAGAGGGTGAGTTGAAAAATAGAGAGTTGATTCTGTGGGTCAACGGTCGCCACTTTTGGAAATCTGAAGCACCTGACCGCCCAAAAATACGACAATTGCGATAATGATCCCGATAATCAGGAAAAGCCTGAAAAGCTTACCGAACTCGAGGCCTCCGCCGTCATCGTCGTTACGCTTTTTTGCCGGCGCACGATCAACGTTTTCAACGGCCTTTCTCGGACGCAACGAGTCGCCGCCACGATCAGAAGACTTCTTTGCCGCTGTCGCAGAGATCGGCGCTACAGCCTTCGTCTCTTCTCGTTGATATTGATCGCCTTCCATCGAGAAGGCCATTTTCGTCTTCGCACTTCGAAGCGAATCTCTCGAATATCGAGCGCTCGTCGCATCGACTATCAAACCATTTTCACCGTTAGCGGACGCCATGTCGGCATCTTCCTTCGAGAGATCGCTCGCCGAGCCAACAGAGGTCGATCGGTTTCTACCTGCTCTTTGCAATCTTCCGACAACAGAGCCCCGGCCGCCGTTTCTTTGACTGCCGCCGACGGCCTCGGACCCGCCGCCGCCGCCGCCAGAACTTCCGCCGCTGCCGCCACTACCGCCGCCAGAACCGGCTTGATTGCCGCTACTTCCACTTCCACCTTTGCCGTTGCTGCCACTTCCGCCGCTGCCGCCGCTTCCACTACCACCGCTTCCGCCACTTCCGCCGCTGCCGCCACCACCGCCGCCTCCGACAGAACCGTCATCCGTGCCGCCGGTTCCCGTGTCACCATCAGTAACGAGCGCTCTTCCATTTGCAATGTCGTAACGTGCTTCGCGATCGCGACAAACACTTCCAGTGCCGGGAAGCTCCCCGGTTTCTAAAAGGCAACGATAGTAGGTGCCGTACATTTCAATCGTGTATCTTTTGAAGGCCGTATTGAATCGATAAACAAGCCCGAGAATGACGATCATTCCGATGATCATTAGTAAAATCATTTCGAGTGAAGCCTGCCCGCGCTCCGCAAGCGAACGGCCAAAAGATCGACCAGAAAAAAGATCAGCGGCCTGGGCGTTTTCCAAGCCAAACTTCTGATTGGAATTATTTAGAGACTTACGTCTCATAATCCTCACGCGACTCCCTCGAAATTTGAAATTTCCAAGATGGAAATTTCAAGCAGAACACGGCAAACTTATCTCTATGAGACATTTCGGCATCTACTCTCTCAGGATGAAGGAAAACGCCACAAACTGCGCGGGATTACGACTGGACCAGCAAAGAACTTTGTGGCTTTCCATTTTTCTCATTCTGACACTTTTTTCCAGCGTGGGATTGTCTCAATCCGAGTCATCTGCTCGTAGTAGTGCCCTAAACGCAGATATCAATTACCGCCGCCGAGAACTTGAAAATGATCCGAAGAACGCGGAAGCGCGTGCCCAGCTAGCGGTCGCGCTCGAGCGGAAAAAAGACTACAGCGGGATGGTAGAAATCCTCGAGGGCCACAAAGACAAAGTCGGTCGCACTGGTCTGGTGCTGCTATCACGCGCCTATTCGCGACTCGGTAGATCGGCAGATGAAATTGCAGTCCTTGAGTTAGCGAAGGCTCGTTTTCCAAAAGACATTCATCTGCAGACACTGCTTGCGGCGTCGCTAGGGCGAGCGGGACGCAAAGATGCCTCGATTGAAGCGTTCTACAAAGCAAAAGAAGCAAATCCAAAGTACATTCCCGCCTATGAAGGCCTGCTAGTTGAGCTTGTCAAAAGTGAATCGCGGCAAGAAGCGCGCGATCTACTTGAAGACATGATGAAAAAATTTGGAAAAAAGGGCCGCTGGGTCAGTGAGCTCTGTTCTCTTTATGCAGCGGATGCATTTCTAGAAAAAGCTGTCGAAACCTGTGCACAAGGTCTCAAGAAAGATTCGTCGAATCCGATGAATGCCGTGCATCTTGCAGCAACTTATCGCGAACAAGGTGAGGCTGAGAAAGCGAAAAAGGTTCTCGTGTCAGCCGCGACAAGAATTAAAAAGTCCGAACCGGTACAGACCGCACTCGGAGACTATTTCACGGAAAAGAAAAATTTTGTCGATGCCTACCGCTGGTACAAAGCGGGAGCGAAGTCAGATCCCTCTAGCTATTCCGCTCAACTTGGACTTGCGCAGGCCGCGCTTGAGCTCCAAAAAATGGATGACAGTCTCGCCGCCTTCACGGCCGCCTGTAAAATCAATCGAACCGCGATTCGCGAATTTCAAGGTGCCTTAGGGAAAATCCGGCAACGCGGAGATTTTAAATGGCAGGGTCGCTTTGAAGATGCAATCGCAAACAGCTGCCAGCTGAGCTTCTAAAAGTACTGGCGATATTCGCCACTCAATTCAGTTTTTGTCACGCTGATCAATGCCCCTGCCTTCAGTGGCACAACGGAAAGTCCGCCAGGACCTGTGAAAAAGGCATGGGCGCCCGCGGGGCCCGATTTGCGAAGTCGAATTTCTAGTAGCTTCCAGTTCTTCGCTAAACTCGCTTCAATAAACTCGAAAAAAGAACCTAGATGATGTTCGTCCGCTTCGACGATCAACGCCTCTGTGTCGGAGGCTTCAACGGCTTGACCGAGTGAATACATCGCATTCAATGTCGTCGCAGATACTTTCACGCTTTCTAATTTGTGTGTCTGCACCAGAGTTGCGATGCTTTGCTTAGAATCCTCAGGAGCCCAAGCCGCGACCCATGCTCCCTTCACAAGAAACCCGACGTCTAAAAGGTGGACATCAGACTTTAGACGGCCCAATTGACTGGCCAAAGTGTGTGCAGCACCAAGCGTCGGAACGTTCTTAAAAACCAAGTAGCCCGAAGTGAATTCCATCATGCCTTTGTTTCAGATTGAGACGCGAGAAAGTCAATCTTCACGCCTAATTCGCGCGTATTGCACCCTCGCCCGGTGCCTCTTGTTAGACGGACATTCGACCACCAGAATAGAGAAGGGGCTCGACCTGAGTAGGGATTAGACGTTTTCCCTATGAACCAGGCAAAAGTCCAGAGGCCGAGGGAAAGTCTCAACTCGCCTCTCCACTAGACCGATAGAGACAGTGTTGATCGGTGTGGTTACCGATCGGACAAGTTTAAAAAGAGGAGGGGGACGATGTCTCTCAAAGAACGAGCAAAAGCTATTTGGAACGACGAATCAGCACAAGGTGCAACTGAGTACATCCTCATTCTTGTTGCGGTGGTAACAGTTGCGTTCATCTTCAAAAAACAATTAACGGACTTCGTGAATTCACGACTTGGAGCACTCGGCTCTGGTCTCAACGATTTCAACGTCGATCGTCAGTAATCGAAAAACAGCGGGGAGAAGCCTATGACCCTCGAAGTCACTCTTCTTGCCAGCATGTTTGCTTTGATTCTTGGCGGAGCCTTCTTCGGAGAAAGCGGACCAATGCGTGTGTTTCAAGACTCGGGACCAAAACTTGGTGCTCGGCTTGAAAAACACGTAGCAACAGGCCGCAATTTTACCGCGGACGGCGCAAGAAATCAGTGGGTTGCGCCAGCGTCGCGCCCACCAACTGGGGAGCTATGATCTTTTACGCGAAAGTCGCACTCGCGACTGGCATTTTAGTTTGGGCGGTGATCGAGGACATGCGGACACGCAAGTTCTCGAATCGCTCATTTTTAATTGCCTGCGTGATTGCACTCATCGCGGCGATTTCAACAAGCGGAATTCGAGAACTCCTCCCCGCGACGATGGGGTTTGGTGCCGGAATTGTTCTCTTTTTACCTTTGGTACTGATCGGCATCATTGGTGCCGGCGACATGAAGCTCATGGCCGCGGTTGGAATTCTTATTGGCTGGGACGCCGTTCTTTGGACAGGCATTTACGGAATCGTTTGGGGCGGCGTTTTTGGAGTCGCTCAAATCTTGATTCGCAAACAAGGCCGAACATTGGTCGACAATTTAACTTCGCTTGCGATCACTCGATCGAAATCGGGACTGCAGTTACATCATATACCTTTTACTGCACCGCTACTTCTCGGCTGGCTCAGCCATCTTGTGCTGTCAGGAGCCTTCCGATGAAAAAGAAACTCGCCGGTCAACTAGGCAAGCAATCTGGACAGGCCACGATGGAAGCCGTGTTGATTATGCTTGTTGTCGTAACTGTCGCGACAAAAATTACGAGCTATGCGCAAGACACCGGCGTCCTGCAAAAAGTTGTCGAAGGCCCTTGGTCGCCCATGCGTGGGATGATCGAAGATGGTGTTTGGATGCGGCATACACTTTCAAAGCCCTATCATCCAAATCAATTTCCTCGCCACCAATCGCGGCAAGGAGATGAAACATGAAACGTGATTCCTCGGCTGCGAAAAACATTTTAAAAAATGAACGCGGCATTCTCACGCTCGATTTTATTTTCGCCATGCTGCTAGGCATGGGATTCACGATCGTGTTTTTTGCACTCACACTGACGCTTTCGCTTGTTGAAGTGACCCAGTATCTTTCCTTTGCTGTTGCACGGACCTCTTGGTCGGCGCATGAAACGCGCTCGCAACAACTTCAAATTGGAAACGCAAAGTATTCTGAACTGATTTCGAAGCCCGTCTTCCGCACACTCTTTTCTCAAGGCTGGTTCCGACTGCCGGCTCAACCAGACTTTGGCGATCCAGCCCGTGGCTTCAATGCGGAATACCAGCCGGCCGCAGAAAATGACAATGATACGTTCTTTGGCGCTCGCCTGCGAATCGAAGCCACCATCTTGAACATTAATCTTCCGATGCTTGGAACCTCAAAAACTAATCCAGAAACTGGCGTCGCGAACGTGCAGACTTTTCTAGGTCGGGAAGTGACGACGACCGAGTGCCGTGAACTGTTCAATCGTCAAAGGTGGACTAATATCTTAACTCTCGATGCCGTCTACCAACAGGCTTCGGCCTTTATGGGAAATCCAGATAACACGATCGGCCTCATCACGGACAATGGATGTTGATATGAAGAAGCTGACAACACTACAAAATGAAAAAGGCATGGCGACGATCGAAACCGTCCCGCTGCTTCTCGTTTTTGTCATTCTTCTCGCATACTCGTTTGGTTCGTTTGGCGTCATCCATACCGGAATTCTCAATTCGATCGCTGCACGAACCTATGCGTTCGAGACTTTCCGCAATCGTGCAAACGTCACCTATTTCCGCGATTCAGGCGGAGACAACTCGAGTGTCGTTGCGCGACGCCACTTCCGCAGAATCGGGAATCGAATTCATGGAATTCAGCAAGAAACCCGACCAGGCGATCCCGCTCCGTCGGACGCATCATTCAAATCGACCGAACGACCGCTGCGTGTTGGCTTTGGCGGAATTCCCGTTGATGCTAGCCGCAACACTGCATCCATTCACAATGAACAAGTTTTCTCTGGCGTCTTAGAACAAAGACAAACGCAAGTCGGAGTGAGTCCCGTTTGGGTCATGACTCAATACGGAATTTGCATCAATGCACAATGTGGCGGGAATTAGGGAGTCAACATGGGTGGCAACGAGACACGAACACTTTGGATATCGATCGCTGTCGCAATGTTCGCGATCTTTATGCTTTACAGTTGGTCTGAAACACAAAAGACCGAAATGGCGAAAAAGTACGGCACAACAAAACGTGTCGTGATCGCGGCAGCTGATATTGCCGAGATGGAAACGATTGACGAGTCGAAATTGGAAGTGATCGATCAGCCACAGGACTTCATTCAGCCTGAGGCCGTCACTGAACCCGAGGGTGCCGTCGGTCAAGTTGCAGCTGTACCTATTAAAAAGGGCGAGCAGCTTCTACAAACGAAGCTCTTGCTTCCTGGACCAGACACAGGGCTTTCGATGGAAGTTTCTCCCGGCAAAAGAGCCATCACAATCCCAATTGATGACATGCGAGGGGTATCAAAACTTCTGCGCCCAGGCGATCGAATCGACATCGTTGCTGCTCTTGACTACGGAAAAGGCGGCGATCAAAGACGAGAGATTCACACTATTCTACAAGACGTCGTTGTTCTTGCGACGGGCTTGAATGTTATGAACAAAATCCCACGACGATTTGAATTGGATGCGAACGGCCGAACAATCAACCGAATCAACTTAAGCGCGAACACGACTTTTACGAACATCACTGTCGAGGCAAATCCTTACGATGTGCAAAAGCTAGTGTACATCTTGGCAACTTCGCCAGGAAGCATCTTTACAACACTTCGTCATCCAAACGATCGACTTCAGGCGCCAGTTCGCACAACGCTCATTGAAGACCTCATGGGAAAGCCAGTATTGATGCGCACACCTGCCGCAAGCGGAGTTGCGCAACCACTGCCGACAATGAATCAAGCACCACCGCAAGCGCCACAACAACCTATACGCCCAAATACTCCTCCACAGCCACAGCGGCGTGGAAACTTTAGGGAGCTATAATGTTCGATGTCGCAGGTACAGTTCTGAAAAAGTCTCGTTGGCCTCTTGGCCGTGCGGGTGGTCCATTGGACCACACCGTGCGATTTGCTTTTTCTGGCAACGCTGCGATGTCGTGCCTTTACTTCTTCTCGCTCATCTTAGCTTTCACCGTTACTCAAACTGCTTTCGCACAAACAACCGCTACACCGCCACCTCTTGCAAACGTAGTTGCTGCCGACGAGCCAGAAAAAGAAGTATTAGAAGCTGCGAAAGCCGATCCAAAACGTCAAAAGACAATTGGACTCTTCATTGGTGTCGAACACCAAGAAAAGCTGCCATTCTTACCGACCGGTGCAAAGTTCAAAGGCGACTACAAAAAAGTCGCTAAACTTTCGCTCGACAGCGATCGCGGCATTCTGTTGTTCCAGGCGACGCAAGAAGGTTTTGCAACCCTCACCGTCTACGACAAAGATAACAACCGCCTCTACGACTTCTCTCTCGACGTTAAAAAGAGCAACCTCACCAAGGTGGTGCGGGAAATGCGCGCCCTTTTGGCGGATATTGAGGGTATCACTGTTAAAATCATCAACAACCGTGTCGTCGTTGATGGACAGGTATTATTGCCGCGCGATCTCAGTCGAATTC
>JAXMMN010000423.1:0-6944 GCA_034366485.1 Bdellovibrionales bacterium | reverse complement strand
AAGGATCAGCTCCGGTCAGCGGCGGCGGCAAGTAAACCGCGCAAATTTATTTAGCGGTGAACTAGAGGACTTTTGAAACCAAGCGAAGTGCGGCCAGATACTGGGCCGATCTAAAGAGCCTCGCATCTTCTTCTGAAACTTTCCCATGCTTTCGTTTTTCAGCGATTTCCAAAAGTCGCTGACTTGCATTGGGCATTCTTCCAAGTTCGGCTTCAAGCTGATCGCGTCTTTCAAGAACCAGACTTCGCCTTTCTTGAAGGCTTGAAAACCGTGGCCCAAACATTTTGAGATCTGCGATGAAGGCTTCTGCGTCGACCTGATTAGGTGGCACTTGCGTCGTTGGACGCTGATTAATCCAAATCGCAAGCTCAAAGACATCGCGTTCAAGCTCGAGATTTTTCATTCGCATGACAGATTCTTTTTCTGCCTGCGTCTGGGTTTCTTTTAGCGCTTCTGGAAGGTTCTCTAAAAACAACCGACTTGTTTCTTTTTCTTTTTCAAGTGAGGCGACAACAAAGCCCGCTGGCAAAATGATGATCGCCGCCACGGTCGACCCGATAACCCACTTTGACCTGGCCGCCGCTGGGATCAGCGGTAATACACGTGCCGCGAACCAGTTGGAAAGATATCTTTGGTAAACACGCTTCCCGAGACTTAGGACAATGCCGCCGCCCACGAAAAGACTGACGTTGCTACCGACAAGCTGGGTGATTTTGAGATCTCTCTGAAATCGCTCGGCACATGCCTTTGGCCCTTCTGGATTAGCAATTTCAAGACACTGACGACGTACTTCCACCCAAAATGCTTTGGATTTCATGAGCGTCGATACCACGCGGGATGTAGAGCCCAAGAGAGATTGTTCCGCGTGTTTAAAGTCAAAGGTGGCAAGCATCGCATGACCGGTGATCGTGAGCCAGGCGAATTCAGACGCCATACGAAGCTTCACTTCTTCAGAGGTGGGGCGCTTTCCGCCATTAAAATGACCGATCGGTACCGGGTACTTCGCCGTCCACTTGTAGATGTACATTAATTCGCGAACCCATTTCGGTGCCTCAGACTCCATTGCCTGGCGGTAGCCAAACTCTTCGTCGATGGTTTGAATGAATTCGGTCTCGGTCGTCGCGAGAGCCCCCGAAAACGGAGCCATCAGAACGAACGAAAAGGCGAGCAAAATAAAACGGAGATCCCCTACGGTGCGACGCAATTGATCGTTCATCTGGGACCTCCGTTACTAATTATCGTGCGAGAAGCGGTTGGAACTGGTTCGCAATTTCTTGCTTTTGAACCATGAGGTTTCCAATTTTAGTGTCGAGAGCTTGAATGCTTGCTTGGAACTGTTCTTCGCTCATGTTGATGACCCAGTATGTTTCGTACTGAACGTAAGCGAATGTTCCGAGCGCCGCTGTCGATACGAAGTTCTTTGGAACTTTAAGACCTTGCCACAAAGAAGTAATCGAAGCCCAAACACGTTGAGCACCAGCGCGCATAACGCCGACGTCACCGCGGCTAGCTGCCCAGACTTCACGAACAAGTGTCACTGTTGGTGCAGCACCTTGGAACCACACAGCGGCCAAACGCGCGTCCAAAACAACAGTTACGCCACCGAGGGCGAGATCTGTTGGGGTTTGAGCCAAGTCAGAATCGAACGCATTCGTCAGACCACGGCTACCTTCGAACGACATTTTAACGATCTCGTAGAATTTAACTTGAGCGTCCAAAATCGCCATTTGCGCCAATTGAACGGCGCGAAGTTCGCTTGCGATTTCAACTGCGAGATCAAGAGTTGATGCTTCTTGTGGAAGTTCAACTTGGTTTGCCTTTGCACCGACTGCAGTCATTGAAACGATCGCAGCGCAGATCACTGATTTTAAAAACATGTTCATTATAGTCTCCCCTAAAGCCATGGTGGTGGCTGATTGATGACGGGGAACATAGCCGAAACGTTAGATTTCAGACAGTTTCGGCTTAAAAATCATGCGATCGGAGGCCGACCGGGAAGCTATGACAAATCACCGTGAAATTCGGTGAGGCGAAATCGAAACAGTCCACTCGGGACCCGAGCCAATTCCATACTTCTTTGCGAAGTCCCCTTGATTGATCGCAAGCGAAACATTCAAAAGACTATTAAAGTAAAGAAGCGGACGACCTTTCGGTACCGCCGCGAAGGTCGCACCGAGGGGAAGGACCTGATCAAAAATCGGCTTTTGCTTGGGTTGTGACGCCTGTCTTGAAGACTGTTTTGGTGGCAGGCGCTTTGGAAGGTCCGCACTGACTTCCTTTTTGAAGATTTGAACGCGGAACTGCGACGCTGGTCCCAGGAGAAGTTTTGATTCGACGAGCGCCTTTGGAATGTTGGTCCAAACATTCCCAAACTGCGGATCTAAAACAGGTACTCCACCTACAATTTGACCGGCCAACTGGCCTGTACTTTGTGTGCCCAATTCTAGAAATTCCGGTTTTTGATATTCCAGGCGAACAAGTTTCGAGGCTTCGCTCTGGGCCCCAAGCTCTTCGAAGCGTACCAGTCCACTGGCCAGGCGAGCACCGACATAGACATAGAGATCCCGTCCATGAAAGGTATAAGAGTCTTCACTTCCCTTGAGCCGCTGGCGCGCCTCATCGATTTGTGTCACAGCGGCGACACCCACTTGGTCAGAAACCAAAGTTGTGAGCCCGTTGTCAGGACCCACAAAGTAATGACCAGAGTTCGTTTTCACGACAACGGACTTTCTTTCGGAACCAACACCGGGGTCGACAACCGTTACGAAAACGGTTCCCGCTGGCCAATAAAGAAAGGTTTGCTGAAGTCTGTAGGCCGCATCCCAAATCGAATAATTCGGAATTTCATGGGTAAGATCGCTCACCAAAAGACCGGGCGCTGTTTGGTGGGCAACACCCTTCATCGCGCTGACTGCGCCATCGCGAAGTCCAAAGTCTGTCATCAGAACCAGTGCTGGTTTACCCGAAGTCTTGCGATCCGTATCGGTTGGCGAGGACGCACAACCGGCGCTCAGCGAAACAAAATACGCCGCAAAGATCGAAACAAAAACCAGCCGAGTCATGACAGTTCTCCTTAAAAACGAGTGAATTAGAACGAGTAAGTCATTGAAGCCGTGGTCAAGAACGTCGTGGCGTTGAGATCGCCGCTCGTTCCTGCTGCCATTGTTCCGTCGAATACGAACCCATTGTGCTTAAAGCCAAGTCCCATTGCGACCGACGTGTTGTTCAAGTTCTTTTCTGCTCGCGTGCCTGCAATTTCATTTTTGCTAGAGCCGAGCAAAATGTTTTGACGAACCGAACCGCGAACTGTCATCCACGAGAACATATCTTTTTCTAGGCCGATCGAAAATGGGAGTGCGATGATTTCGCGCTTTTGACCTTCTTGTTCCAAAGTCTCATAGCCAAATGCGACACCGTAGTAGAGTTCTGCGATTGGGCGATGATTGATCGCGCCGGCGAGGCTTGTGTATTTTAATTTCTTCGAACCTGCATTGTCGTGATTTCCGTCACCGTAGGCAACGTCGGCACCGTAAGTCAGTTCGCCCGAGCGTCGCAAGTAACCAAGATTTAAAACAGGTGCTCCACGGTAGGTGTTGTTTGGCTTCTCTGCGTTGGCGAGAAGTTCAAGCGTTCCGTAGAACTCGTCTTGGCCCCCGTCGCGATCGTTGATCATCCCGAATTTGCCAATCAAGGTTGTTTGCTTTGCACCGGTGTTTTCGTCTTCTGAAGAAGAAATAGAAACACTCGTAGCCCAATTATTTTTTCCGAAGAAAATGTCGATCGGGTTGTCTTGGCGCTGATAAGTACCGATCGCGCGCAATCCATTTTGATATGGGCTTTGATGTCCTAGATAGGCGCCCCACTTGTTGCCCTCTCGCGACAACAAAAAGCCGCCTTCTGCTTTCGGTGAGCCCGCAACCGCCGTCGAACCAAATTCGTATGTCACATACGGATTTAATTTATGAATGTACGCAGGCTGAGTGAAGATCGTCTGTGTGTCGTAGAGACCAATCGCGCCTTGCAGTGAATTCACACGTGCTTTCGATGCGCTTGCAGTTGAAGAGATAAAAGTCAGCACGATCAACGCGGCTGCCATCGTCAGGCGATTAAAAACTGATTCCATGAAACTCACTCCTTGTTGGGTCTTTTAAGTGAGATCGAATCGCAATCAATTATGAAGCCCGTGTCAAGACCAAGGTCCTGGTTGCTCAAATTCTAGGATATTTGCAAGGAGGACAATTATTGCGCGGGCTTGCGGTCAAAGAATCGACGCAAGCTGATGGGTTCGAGCTTCCGCCCTGCGTAGCTATCAAACTGATTCATCGAGCCATTGAAGGCCTTCTCGCAACGCTGCCAGAGAACGGAATCAAGTGCCGAATACGCTTGGGCCAGCGCGGCCTCAGCTGCAATTCGATCAGTGGAATTCAGTAGCAGCCCCGAAGCTGGCGCCATTCGAACAAGT
Organism: Bdellovibrionales bacterium; assembly: GCA_034366485.1. Classification (GTDB taxonomy): domain Bacteria; phylum Bdellovibrionota; class Bdellovibrionia; order Bdellovibrionales; family JAMPXM01. The sequence goes on along the minus strand of JAXMMN010000423.1, from coordinate 2,482 downwards.
CGCCCCAGCCAGCGTTCGGAATTGCACGCAAGGAAGCCCAAAATTTTTGGCGTTTTCCGCGCGAGCGTCATGGCGCTGGTTAACTCTTCGAGCCCCGGCTTATTCTTGGCGTAGTAGTCGTAATCGATTTTGCCATCTGATTTTCGCCGTTTTGCGGGAGAGAAATCTGGGCCACCGCCGTCTCGTGCATGGCCGACATACATCAGCATATCCGCTTCGCTGATTCCCGAATAGAAAACTTTTTTCGCATTTTCAGACTTTTCTTTCTGCTCTTGTGAGAATGCCTGATTGATACGATCACTAGTGGAATTCGAACTCGCCGTTAAACGAAGTTTAATTTTGTGCTTTTCACCTGTCGGACCGACGACGGTTTTTTCGAATAGATCCGCATCGTCTGGAGCCCGAGTGAACCCGCAAACGCGGACATTTGATTCACAGCTGGTCAAAATACGATCAACAAACATTTGGCGCGTGAGACCGTCATCAACTACCGAGTCGTCACTGTCGTCGCCGTAACCAAACACATAGCGAATGTCGATTTCTGGCTTGGAGTAAAAATCCGACCAAGTCGCTACACACTTTTTCTTTTCCGCCTGGGAGCTTGCATCGGGCATTGTCAAACTCATTTCGCCGGCTGCCCCAGCATAGCAGTCATAGCAGCTTCGCTGCTCGTAGCGAAGATTATCGAGCGCATCTGACGTGTCTTGAATCAGACGCAGGTTTCGCTCCACAATTTCTTTCTCGATTTGCGCTTCGGTTTTTTTTCCTTGTGCCGGCGTTTTCGCAACCGCACGTGTTTGTGCTTCGGAATCAACGCCGAGGCCGACCGCAACCAAGAGCAATAACGAGGTGAATACGGAAGACTGGCACTTCATTCCGCTTTTCCCTTTTCAAGCTTCAATGCCTTTGCATCGGCCTCTTGACAAAGCTTTCTCGTCTTTTCATTGGAATCCAGAACACAGCTGACGCCATTGGCGGCACCGGCAATAGCTTTGTAGGTGGCTAAAAATTCCTTGTCTTCAAAGGCGAGTAAAGCCTGAAAGGCTCGCTCCCGCGCCTGATAGGGACTCATTCGAATTGCCGTCTTTAAAAATTTAATTCGGTCCGGCACACTCAGCGGTAGCGAGAGGCGAAACCAGTCGACGGCATGAATGCGAATCTCATAGACATCGTTTGAAAGAAGCTTTTCTAAAAGTTCTGCGCTTGGCTTCTGCCCGAGCTCCGTCATGGCGTCTGTCAATGCGCCGATCACTGCCAAGCGATCTGCGGATGGTCGCTTCGCCTCTGTTAAAAATGCAAGTTCCAAATCGAGATTTGCGCGACTTAGTTCGCCCGAAATCGCCATCAGGCGAATTCGCATCGCGCGCAATCGACCGTCAAAAGACGGTTCAGTTTTTTGCTTACCTCGCGAGAGCAAGAATGTTTTCGCATCAGATTTCGAAAAATTTTTGTGCCGACGCAAAACTTCGATCGTCCGAAGTGCCTGTCCTGCCTCAAAGGAAGTTTTCGCCGGAAAAGCTTTCGCCATTTCAACGACGAAGGCTTGAAGCTCCTTTTCATCGAGCGATCGAATCAAGGAGGCTTTTCGGCCAGCCGTCACTTCGTCGTCATCCAACGCAATTTGCAAATCAGCAAAGCGCACGGACTCTGCCGCGTGAGCGGATTCAACGTGTGCCGCAAATAGAGCTGCACAAACTAACGCTGACAACGCCAAAAGGAGAGCCCCCACGAAGCCTCGCAATGTGCGTCCCAAGCCAATATAAATTCCCGAAACTCGTGCTAATTTCACAGTCTTCTTATCGGAAGTTCGTGTTTGAAATTCGAGTCCCATCGAGCCTACACTTATAGGTAATGGGAAAAAATCAGCGCCCGCCCAAAGGCCAGTCCATGCCAACGCTCGATCTGCATGGCTACAAAGTTGCCGATGTGATCGACGCCGTTGATAGGTTTCTCGTGCAAAATCAAAAGCGCGGATCCTATAAGGTTCGGATCATTACGGGACGCGGAACCGGCGCCGTACGCAAAGAGGCTCTCGACTGGCTTAAGCGCGGTGGATTTCCATATACTCAAGAAAACGAAGGCTCGTATTTTGTTCACCTGGGCGATTAACCCAAAAAACTAGAGGACTTCTTTACGATGACGAAAATGCTTTGGCTAGATATGGAAATGACCGGACTCGATGTCGATCGAGAAGTTCCCATTGAAGTGGCAGCAGTCATTTGTGACTTAAAGTTCAATGAACTTGAAAGTTACCACGCGATTTTGAAACAACCACAGGAATACTTAGACCGAATGGATCAGTGGAACCGCGAACACCATGGAGCATCGGGCCTCACAGCAGCTGTACCAAATGGCAAAGCCCCCTCTGCCGTTGAACTTGATTTGATCCAATTCGTCGATCGGCACTTCCAAGGCGAACCCGCTATTCTTTGCGGGAATTCGATTGGACAAGATCGCCTCTTTATCAATCGCCATCTCCCCC
>JAXMMN010000422.1:0-1083 GCA_034366485.1 Bdellovibrionales bacterium | reverse complement strand
CGATCCTGACGATCACGTTTGCGATGTCGCTCATATCATTGAAAATGACGCTCCTTACGCTGCTGGTGGCTCCGCCAATGGTGCTCATGGCATTTAAACTTTCTGACAAAATCCTGATCGCGCAGCGAATCGCGAAGAAGCACGTGTCTTCGATCAACGCATTCGTTGCAGAGTCGGTCGCGGGTGTGCGCGTACTTCAACTTTTCAATCAGGTCTTCAGTCAACGAGAACGGTTTCACTTGCTTTCAGGTGAATACAAGAAAGCAAACCTTCGCGCTGTTTCTTTGTATGCACTCTTCTATCCAACAGTGTCGCTGTTCACGGCGATCTCCGTAGCCACGGCTCTCTACATAGGCGGAGCGCTGACCTTTGATGGCGCCGTTACAACTGGCGCTATGATCAGCTTTATTTTTCACGTTAAGGATTTTGGCGACCCACTTCGCAACATTTTGGAAAAGTATCAGCTATTTCAAAACAGCATCTCGTCCGGCGAGCGCGTCTTCGCACTGTTAGAGGAAAAATCAGAACCAGACATTACAAACCGACAAAATCTTCCCGCCGTTCTTAATGGTGACATTCGCTTCGATCGAATTCGCTTTAAGTACGCCGAAGACCTCCCATGGGCGCTCGATGAGATTTCATTTTCGATTTCTGCCGGGCAAACTCTCGCCGTCGCCGGTCGAACCGGTAGCGGCAAGTCCACGTTGATTTCACTTTTACAAAGATTTCGCGACGCTCAAGGCGGAGAAATATATCTCGATCAAATTCCGCTCAGTCAGATTCCGCGAGACCAAATCCGCAGACGAATTGGTGTCGTTCAACAAGACGTCTTCATGTTTCGTGGAACGATTAAAGACAATATAGGTCTTGGCGATCCTGCGATCACTGTCGAGAAAATTGAATGGGCCGCAAAAGAAGCGGGTCTCAGCCGCATATTGCAGATGAGACCAGGCGGTCTTCTTGCCGAGGTCGAGGAAAAAGGCGCTAACTTGTCGATTGGCGAAAGACAGCTTGTCGCGTTTGCGCGAATTCTCGCATTTGATCCGCAGATTTTGGTTCTCGACGAGGCAACAGCAAACATTG